>JBHLRA010000085.1:0-11807 GCA_048883045.1 Candidatus Thorarchaeota archaeon
TCATTAATGAGATCAATATCGATAGATTCGTATTTACATAATTTTTTCCAATAGGATTGAAGTTTTAGATTTAATTCTTCTAATTCTCTCTCTCTTTCAAAAAGTAATTCTTCAATCAGTGGTGATAAAGTATCAAAACGTTTTATTGAATTGAGTAAAGCTCTCTCATGACTAGTAAATTTTTCTATTAATGAATTTCCCAACAAAACAATTTCATCATTTGATATCAAAGCACTTATATTTTCTTGATTCATTTTGTTTTTAAGAGCAAAAATTAATTCTTTTGCTTTTCCAAGGCGCTTGTAGAAATTTTTTTCTATAATTGACCATATAGATATTAAGTTATTTTTGTTTAATATCGAAAATATATAGCTAGTACATAAAGCAATAGAAATTACTCGCTTTAATTCTGTAGGATCACATTTATCTATTGTATCAAGGGAACTATGCCAAAATGGATCTTCATGACCAATCATAATGCCTGGAATACCAATGGGTCGTGCAACAAATACTCCCTGATCACTCCCACCTGAATAGGGAACTATCCTGTATCGCATTTGCATTTGAGTACCATTTATAGCTACTCCCTTTGGGTGATCTGCTATTATTTTTGCAAAATATTGAATAATATCATTTAGGATGGATGGTCTTGAATAAGGTCCGAGACAAATATTACAAGGATTTCCAACAGTTAAAGGGTGTTCCCCAATCATATCCAAATTAATATTAAAAAGTGCATTCTTAACAATTCGTTCGTGTTCTTTAACCCAAGGAAATGTTCCATGGAACTCTGGGAGCCACAGAAATCTAATTGTACGTTTAGGAGACTGTAATATATTTTTCTTAATTAATGCCGTAAGTGAACGTGCTAATTCTAGCAATCCTGCGGACCCACTTGCATTATCATTTACACCTGCTGCAGGGTGACATATATGTGCAGTGAGAATTATCTCTTCGTTAGGATTTTCTGTTCCTCTAATAGTAGCTGAAATAACTTCTAATTCCCCATCATAGATCTTGGCGTCAATTTTAGCATGTAGTTTAACAGGTCCCTTATTTAACAACTCTTTTAAGTATAGAGCTTGCTCAAAAGGAATACTAAAACCAAAATTAGTTTTCTCTAAATCCTCTGCAATAGCAGGGAATCTATTATAAACAGTCATACCCTTATATCCAGCTGCTCGTTTTGGACTAGGATACACAATTACACCTAATGCACCTTTTTCTGCATATAATGTAGGGATTATAATTCTTGGAGCTTCCATTAAAACAATTTTACCTTTTAAATCTAAACCTTCAGAATTTTCTTCCGAAACATCTTTACCAACATCAATCAATTCGGCTTTAATATCACAGCTTTTTGACCTACCTACAATGCACATTGGAATATCTTGAAAACGACAAATAACTTCTTGATTTGGTTCTATTATAGTTAATTCACCAGAAGTAATTTCCCAACTTTGAGTAGTTATCCATTCCCAAGTTTTTGTTTTTCCATCGGCAGGATATTTGTGGAGTTTTACCTCATCCAATCCATATGAGTTCAATTCTTTCATTACTTTTTCTACGATATCATGAAAATCTTGAGAGCCTACTACTCGATTATATTGCGATATCTTCGATACCCAATCAAAAGCGTGCTTTCCACTAACTTCATTAAGAACTTCATCAATAAATTTTAAGAGATCTTTCATATATACGCAACTTTGATAAATATTGTATTAATTCTCAATTTGATATTAGAACCTGTTAACATATAATAATTGTTGTTCTTATAACCAAATTAGAGTAGAAATTTTTAATTACTTTTCTTATTGCTATTCGCAACTAATGCCTTAACGATACGGGGTATGACTTCTCGAGGAAAACTATGGCTCATTCCATCAATAAGCAATAATTCTGCTCCAGGTATTGTAGCTGCTATTTCTTTACCTGCTTCAACAGGATTAAAAGGGTCTTCTGTTCCATGAATAACAAGAGTCGGGGCTTTTATTGCTGATATATAAGGTTGAACATTACCAGGTATAGCCATCGCTGCCATTTGACGTGCTATTCCTTCAGGATAATAACTTCTATCATATTCATTCGTTCTATATTCTCTATGATAAGCTTCATCATATTCAAATTTGCCATAAAGAAGACTATCGCGCTTAACCAGTTCTTCAATATATGCTTCGCGTTCTGAAGGGATTGGTGCAAAGAATTGAGCCATTATCTCTGGCTTTGCGGGCGGTAATTTGGGATTCCCCGTCGTACTTATAATTATTGTAAGAGTCTCCACTCGAGTAGGATGTCGATATCCTATGATTTGAGCAATAATCCCGCCCATAGAAGCACCGCAGATATGTGCCTTGTCTATATTCAGAGTATCCAAGACACCAATAGCATCATCAGCCATGTCCTCTAAAGTATATGGAAGTTTGGGCATTTCTCCACGAGTATATGCTGCAGCAATCTCTGTCATGTCTGGTATACCTGCTTCTTCAAATTTTGTTGACAGACCTACATCTCGATTGTCGAACCTGATGACAAAGAAGCCATTTTCGGCAAACTTATCACATAACTCATTCGGCCAAGCTAAAAGTTGTCCGCCTAATCCTGCTATCAATAATAATGGTTTTGAAGTCCGTTTCCCAATTGTTTCATATTCAATTTCAATATTATTTAAATACGCTTTTGGCATGGTAAATATTCCCTATTATTATTATTCACCAATAGTTAATGGTTAGTAATATAATTTTTAAAAAAATTACTAATTTTTATTTACAATTAAACTATAATATCTGAAGTTATTTCAGATAAAGATTTACAATTTGTCATTTTCATTGCTTTAGCTAAAGTTTTTTGCATATATTCCATATGTATTTGCACACCTCTTATTCCTGCTCCAACCGAGGCACGGATAATGTCTCGTCCAATTAGAACAGACTCAGCTCCCAGCCCTAGCATTTTCAGTACGTCATATCCAGTACGGATACCTCCATCAACGATAATCTTTATCCGTCCTTTAAGTTTTTCTACTATACTAGGTAAAACATCAGCAGTCCCAAGTGTATGATCCAAAACTCTTCCTCCATGATTTGAAACTACAATAGCTGCTGCCCCTGCTTCTTTAGCTGCTAAAGCATCCTCAAGACTCATTACTCCTTTAATGATTACGGGAAGATTTGTAGAAGATACTAGTTCACTAATTTCGTCAATCGTTTTCTTGTATACTGGTTTATTATGGGTAACCATTGCATATGAACCACAACCATCTATATCTATCCCTACAGCGACGCATCTAACCTCTTCAGCTTTATTAAAGAATTTCATTATAGTCCCTTGGTCTCTTGGCTTTACAATTTTAACTCCCCAGCCTCCTGCTTCGGCTATAGCATTAAGCCCATAGGAGTTTTCAAGTGAATAAGTATAAGTATCACCTCTCCATCCAATTGTACCCGCCTCTCTACAACCAAGAACGACAGAACGACAAAAATCTTCTTCCGTTATAACCTTTTCTCCACCAAAACTATTAACGCCTGCGACACTTGCAGCCATAATTGGCATGGTTAATTCTTTTCCAAAAAAGTTATATCTAGTATCTGTAGTAAAATCTTCACTAATCAATTTCATTTTCAAGTCGTATTTTCTCAAGGCTAAAAAATTATTATTAAAACTAGCTCCACTTCCAATTCCACCAATACCTAGAGCTTTACCATAACTTTGACCTTGACAAAATCTACGAGGATCTCCATCACAGTCTTTATAGACACCACATATTCCTTTTAGTTTTTCTCTAGCAATATTGCGTACATCTTCAACTGATTTAATTTCTGAAGGCATTATCTCACCCAATCAATTACACCATTTTTTTTGGATCCAGTAATTCATCGAGGTTTTCTATTGTTAAACCCATTTCTTTTATAACAACTTTAATACTTTTTCCCTCCTTATATGCTCGTTGCGCTATTTCAGAACATTTATCATACCCAATAATTGGAGTTAAATTTGTAACAAGCATTAACATCTGTTCCAATTGTTTATTAATATGCTCAATGTTAATTTCCAAATTTATTAAACAATTATCTATAAAAGAATTGATCCCTCCAATTAATATCTCGATTGATTCAATTAAATTTATAATCATAACAGGTTTACAAACATTCAAATCCAAAATACTACCATAGGCTTCTCCAAATGATACTACTGAATCATTTCCAATGACTTGAAGACATACTTGTATTAATGCTTCTGATTGAGTTGGATTTATTTTACCGGGCATTATTGAAGAGCCAGGTTCGTTTGCTGGTAACTTTAACTCTGCCAATCCAGCTCGTGGTCCACTCCCCATCCAGCGTATGTCATTAGACATCTTTAATAACGATAATGCTAGTAAGCGTAAATTTCCACTAGCTTTTACTATAGTATTGTGTGATGAAATTCCTTCTGCTTTTACTGGATTAATTTTAAAAGGTAGATTGGTTATTTTTGATAGATGAGAAACAGTAAGTTTAGCAAAATCATTATGCGCATTCAAGCCTGTTCCTAATGCAGTACCGCCTATGGGAATGTAATATAATTCATTGCAGGTTTCATTTAATCTTTCTATATTAGTATCAATCTGTTTTTTATAAACTTCAAATTCTAAAGATAAAGGAATAGGAACAGCATCTTGTAAATGAGTTCTTCCTACTTTAATAATATCTTTAAATTCTTTAATTTTTTTATCTAAATTTTCTTTTAATCTTTCCAGTACAGGTAATAGTTTCCGGATCATATTTAATGTAGAAAGATGCATCGTAGTTGGGATAATATCATTAGAAGACTGACTTTTATTAACGTGATCATTTGGATGTACTGGAATTTTCTTACCTTTTTGATACCCTAATATTTCATTTGCGCGATTTGCTAATACTTCATTCATATTCATGTTTGTTTGTGTTCCAGAACCCGTTTGAAATATATCTATAGGAAACTGATCAAGATGTTTATTTTCTTCGATAATTTCATTAACTGCTTGAAGAATGGCATTAGCATTCTGTTGTTCAATCATTTCTAAGTCTAAATTCGCAAGGAGACAAGATTTTTTTATCTGGGCTAATGATTTAATAAATATCTGCGGAAATGTTTTTCCGCTTATTTGAAAGTTTCTAATTGCTCTTTGAGTATTTATACCCCAATAAACATTATTAGGAACTTCCATCTCCCCTAAGACATCTTTTTCAATTCTAAAATTCAAATTGACTCACTGTTCAATATGATTTTAATACTTAAATTAGAAAGAATATATAAAAAAAGTTAATGCTATTATTTATAAAAATTTAGATAAAAGTAAATTCTTAGAAGAAAATAATAAGATTCTTTTCTGTATTATTCTTTTAATCTTTAAAAGTAGTTTAAAATTTTAAATAAGGTGTTTTTGTGGACAATCAGAATAAATTTTTGTTAGATGATAATCAAATTAAAGAGGTAATCAAGGAATTAAGTAAAAAAGTAGAGAAATATTACATTTTTCCCGAGATCGGGGAAAAAGTGTCTCAATATTTATTAAATAAATTAGATCAAGGTTCTTACAATGGCATAAAAGATCCTGTTAGTTTTGAAAGAGTGGTGTCAAATGACATGGTTGAAGTATCTAATGATAAGCATTTCTACTTTGAATATGATCCATCAATGGTTCAAACTTTATTAGAAGAAATGAAGAATAATGATAATGATTTTGAAGACTATTATATAGAGATTAAAAAAAATCTTAAATCAGAACAATATAGGAATTTTCATATCCTTAAAGTCGAAAGATTGCCAGGAAATATTGGTTATATTAAATTAAATGACTTTCCTCCCGCAGAATTTGCAGGAGATATAATAATTGGTGCTTTTCAATTTCTAGCTAACAGTTATGCCTTTATTTTTGATATACGTAATAATGGTGGAGGATATCCGTCATTAGTGGCTTTAATAGTAAGTCATTTAATTGAACCAAGCTCTCAATTACTAACGAGTATTTATGATCGGAAAGCAGATAGACTTTTTCAAAATTGGACAGTTCCCTATATTCCAGGAAAACGATTCCCAAATATACCAGTCTATGTTTTAACAAGTCGAAGAACAGCGTCAGCAGCAGAAGAATTTGCATATGTTCTAAAAATGATGAAAAGAGCAACAATAGTAGGCGAAACTACGCGTGGAGCGGCTAACCCTGTTGATATAATTCCAATATTGGATAAATTTGTGATTTGGCTTCCGATTGGAACCCCTACTAATCCGATCTCAAAAGAAAACTGGGAAGCTAAAGGAGTTTCTCCTGATTATGAAATACCTCAAGAAAAAGCATTAGTAAAAGCTCATATGCTTGCCTTCGATATAATTTCAAAAAATATTAATGAAAAAGAAATTCAAAGAATGTTACAGTTTGAATATGAATATTGTGAAGCTTTTTACAATCCAATCAAAGTTGATTTGAAACTTATAAAAGAATATGAAGGGAAATTTGAACAATACAAAATTATTGTCATAGACAATATCGCATATTTAGAACGAGCTAATTTAAGGCATCCAATAATTACAAAAGATAATAAAACCTTTTTCATAAATGAAGCTATAAAATTTTGGTTTGATGAGGAAAATAATGAGAAAATACTTATAATTGAAAGAAGGGACTTTCCTACTCGTTTAAAATTAACTAGAGTAAAAAATACCTAATATTAAAAATAAGATTAGATAATTAATCAGTCATCCATCATTTTCTCCATGTAAATCCAATAAGGTTGCATCTCTGATGGAACCTCAGTTTCGACAAATCATACTCTATCTCTCTTATAAATTCTAAATAGTATTTCTTTTTCACTTTTCAATCTTTATTTGGTTAGTACTATAATTCTATTTTTTAAAATCAGTATTTTAAAAAATATTGTACAGCTAATTTTTATTAATTTGAATTAATTATTCACAAAATCAGGTTTTAATTTTGGAATTTAAAGAAGAAAAAAAGAATCTACTATTATTTTTTATTTCCTCGTATATAATTTCATGGTTACTATGGCTTCCAAGTGTTTTGGTATCGTTAGGTATGATACCTGGTAATCCAATTCAAATTTTAGGCAATTTTGCAATTTTTGGGCCCTTTATCGCCGCTTTTTTTCTGACTTACATCAATAAAAGAGAAGGTGAAATAAAAAGACTTTTTTTGAGTGGTTGGAATATAAAGTTTAATAAGAAATGGATAGTAGCGTTGTTTTTACCAATTTTAACAGGAGGATTGGCATTTATAATTATAAGCATAGTAGAACCTATGGATAGACTTCAATATATACCCCCCATAATCATGTGGATTCCGAATTTTATATTATATTATTTTATAGGAGGTCCTTTCACAGAAGAATACGGTTGGAGAGGTTACGCCTTAGATCGTTTGCAATCTAAATTTAATGCTCTGGTTTCAAGTTTAATTCTAGGGTTTATCTGGGGATTATGGCATTTACCACTTTTTTTTATTGCAGGTACAGTGCAATCATACATTCCTATATACGAGTTTTTACTTATTCAGATGATAACATCAATTTTCTATACATGGATAATAAATAATAACCGAGATAAGATTGGTAATGCTAATGTTTTTTTAGCTATAATGTTTCACGCGATGGGAAATTTCTCTTCGATGATCTTCCCGTATTGGGCAACAGATTTAGGAAGATGGATATTTTTTATAATAAACATCATTCCTGTTGTAATTATATGTATTTTATATGGGATAAAAAGCCTTGTAAGAAACAAGAATCTTAGTATAGAAAACAAAATCTAATATAAGGAAAAATTTTAATTTTCATTTTTTATTTCAATTTTAATACACTAAGCAAAAATTAAAATATTTGAACTTAAATATTCTTTATTTACAATATGGTTTATTCTGATAACGATTGGAAAGATATAATACCACATATTCCTCCAGGATATGATCATAATCAATATAATATGGTATTTGATCATCATTCACATACAATATTCAGTGATGGAGTACTTACAATTAAGCAAAATGTCGAATGGCATATTGCTATGGGTTATAATGCAATAGCGATAACTGATCATAATAATATGAGCCATTTAGAAAAGATTGAGAAAGTAAAAGCGGAATATGCTGAGAAAAATATTATAATTTTAAGTGGAATTGAATGGACTACAAATAGAATTCATTTAAATTTTCTAGGTGTGCCGAATTGGGAAAATAAAATAAAATATCGAGTTAAAGATGATGATATAATTAATGCAATTAACAATGTCCATGATAAAGGAGGTATTGTTGTTTGCAATCATATCCCGTGGAGTGTATACGAATTTAATATGAAAACTCATCCTTCTCGAGAGAATTTATTAGATTGGGGGATAGACTACATTGAAATTGTTAATGATGATTGCCTACCTGAAAATGTCTATGATCAAGAGTCTTATGATTTTTGCCTAAAACATGATGGAAAAATTGGTATAATTACTGGAACAGATATGCATAGTCCAGACGGGTTAGCAAGCGGAGGAGTACATGGATGGACATGTTTGAATCTCAAGGAATATACTGAAGAAGCATTAATGGAAGAATTAAGAAAAAAGCGTACTCATATACTTTATTCTAAAATTCCTTATTTGGATCCAGGAATTCATAAATAAGAATTACATATTTTTCTTTTCCTTGGTCAAAAAAACTTCATTGATAATATTTGTGTTATTTACAGAACAAATTTGAAGATATCTCCTCTTATATTTAAATAGTCTCTGCTATTCTCTTATGAATTAAAAAATTTAACTAAAAGGTGTTATAAACTTAAATGACTTAAATATTATGAAATCAAATGCATATAAAAAGAATAAGATGAATTTAAAATATGCCAAGAGTTATAGATTTAGTTGTTGAGGTAATCACTCAAGCAGGAATAGACCACGCTTTTTGCCTACCTGGGGGTTATACTCAATTTTTAATTGAAGCGCTCCATCAAAACAAGGATAAAATTAATGTAATCGTTACTCGGCATGAAGGTGGTGCTTCTGCGATGGCAGATATTTACGGAAGGATTACTAAAAAACCTGGACTTTTATTAGGTCAAGGATTATGGATAGCCACAAACGGAGCATTCGGTATAGTAGAAGCCTTTTTAGCCGGTTCTCCGATGCTGATAATAACAGATATTTCAGATTGGAATAACTTGAATCTTCACGGGCCGTATCAATGCGGATCGGGTGAATATGGTTCCGTTGATCTGCCAAATATATTGCGATCGATGACAAAATTTACTACATATGCAACCTCACCTAAAGATGTAGTTTACGGTGTACAACTTGCGATAAAACATGCAATTTCTGGAAGACCGGGTCCAGCAGCAGTAATCACCAAAATGACTTCCATTGGAGGATTTATTGATGATCCCACTAGTTTAGATCCACCAATATATCCATCAAAAGGATATCTTCGCGTGAGTCCACCTAGCATAGCAAAATCTGATGCTGAGAAAATGGCAGATTATCTAATCAACGCAGAGAAGCCAGTTTTAATATGCGGAAGAGGAATTCATGTTTCAAATGCTTATGAGGAAGTACAAAAACTTGCCGAACTGATCGGAATACCCGTTGCTACAAGTTATATGGGAAAAAGTAGTATTGCAGAAACTCACGACCTCGCTTTAGGTGTAATGGCCGGTCGTGGACAGAAGTTAGCGACAGATCTTATTGGTAAGGCAGATACCATTCTTGCCGTAGGAACTTGTCTAGCTCCCGATAATACTAATGATTGTAGTAAAAAATTTATCGATGTTGAAAATCAGAAACTACTCCATATTGATATTGATCCCCGTAATGCAGCCTGGACATATCCGGTAACTCTAGGTGCAACATCGGATGCAAAATTAGGTTTAAGAGCGATAATTAACGCTATTAAAGCAAAAAATCCACAAATTGATGTACAAAAGAGGATTTCAACTTTATTGGAATTAAAGGCTAAACCCGAAAATGAGTTTTTCACAAATAAATGGTATGAATCAACTAAAACCCCTATAGAACCTGAAAGGATCGTAAAAGAACTAAATGAACTAATTAGAGAAGAGGATTTGCTTGTTTTGGATGCTGGTAATAATAGAATATGGTTTTGTAAAATGTTCAAATCAAAAAAAGCCGGACAGGTAATTGGTCCTGGTGGTGCGGCTGGAATGGCTTGGGGTCCCAGTGCTTCGGTAGCCGCTCAACTACTAAATACGGAGGGAAAGGTTGTTAGTACGGTTGGAGATGGTGGTATTATGATGTCTCTTTATAACTTTGAAACTGTGAAGCAATATAGTATACCTCTCATGTACGTAGTGTTTAACAATCAAAGCTTAGGAAATGTACGAGATTTCTTTTCTAGAAAAGGTAGACCTCTTGCAGAGTACCCAGGAACAAATTTTGCCGAAATCGCAAATTCAATGGGTGTAGAAGGAATTCGAGTTGAAGAACTGGATGATCTTCGGCCTGCTCTTGAAAAAGGTTTTAAAAGTGATAAACCTATAGTAGTTGATATTGTTACTAGTCGTGCTTCCCATCTAAGGGTTAGAACTTCTTTATAACATCATAAATAAATGATTACTGGAACAGATATGCATAGTCCAGATGGTTTAGCAAGCGGAGGAGTGCATGGTTGGACTTGTTTGAACCTCAAGGAATATAGTGAAGAAGCGTTAATGGAGGAATTAAAAAGGAAGAAAACAAGTATAATTTATTCAAAAATTCCTTACTTGGATCTAGGTACTCATAAAAATACTTAACTAAGTATTAACTCCCTCATTTTTCTTATTATTAAAGTATTTAACCGGAATCCATAAAAGCACCATAAAACCCCCAAAAGCCACGATCTCAGGGGCAATTGGATGTACGAAATCAGCAAGAGACCCTCCGATTACACCTGTTGGTATCAATGCGCCATCTGTTATTAATTTCACGGTCCCAAATGACTCTGCCTTTCCAATTTCAGATAAGTTTGTAAGATAAATTGATTCTACAGGAATAATTAGAGTAATATATATATCAAAAAAGATAATTGAACAAAGATATCCTGGAATAAAAATTGAAGTAAATCCACTAAACCATGTAAAGAATACAATAATGGCACTAATTGAACTAAATAAATAACTTATTAGACTTATTATTAATGCTTTTTTCTTTCCAATTTTATCAACAATACGTCCAGCTGGGATTTGAAAGATCATTCGGAAAATGTTAAGTACTATGAAAAAAAATGCTAATGTTTGTTGAGAGACACCATATGTATCAACAAACCAAGCATTCCAAATAGTAATCGTTATACCATAGAAAAACCAATTAAGAGTAAAGAAAATTACAATTTTCCTAATTTTTGGATTTTGAAATAATTCAACTATTTTATTCCGTTTAATAGGACTTGTAGAATTTCTTTCCTTTGTAAGATCAGTTTTTATTGGACTTAAAGCAAAAAAAACTACTAACCATAGAAACACGTTCATTCCAATAAATAACCAGATGTAGAAATGATAACCTGAACCAATATTGAACAGCACTAACATAAAACCAATAACACTAGCACCAGAACCTGCAAAAAATCTAAAACTGAAATTAGAACCTTTTTTCGAATCTTCACTGTTTTCGGAGATAACCATTAAAGAACTCATTGTATGAATAACTCCCCCAACATAGATTAAAATAACCGCTACGCCTGCCAATATAACATTCTTTGCCACTATAAGTAAAAGACATCCAAAAATGATAATTGGACCAGCAATTAACCATAATTTTTTCCTGCCAAAACGATCCATTAGCTTCCCAATCAATGGCATTGA
>JBHLRA010000086.1:0-3660 GCA_048883045.1 Candidatus Thorarchaeota archaeon
AGAAGTTTTTACTAATGGTCTTCGAATTAAATAAGTAATAATATTAAGTCTGATTCTTTTCTTATCTGATTATGTGGTTATAAATTGTGAACTTGCTAATAAAGCCCAATATAACATTTCTAACTCTATTGAAAACCCGATTTTGTCAATTTGCCAATTAAAGTCTTCATTGAGATTATCCATTTTGAAAAAGTTTGTTTTATTAACGAGATAATTTACCGAGTTACTACATAACTCTGGTTCACGATTTTTTAAATCAAGTAGAATAAAAGCTAATAAAGTTTGTGCCGTATCTGTTATTATATCATTTATAGAACCATTTGGTTCTATTAATTTCTTTAGTTCATCGAAATATTGAGGTTTAAGTTGTAAGAGATTCAAATCCTTATTCAATAATTTTATAAGTCCTAGATGGTTGTATATATCTAAAGGTATTTTAGGATTATCTAATTTTAATATATTTAAATCTATGACAAGCTTTGAAATTGAATCTTTATTGAATTCAATTGGTTTTTTTTCTGCTAACAGTTTTAGACATAGTACACAATAAAAATTTGATAGAACCTTTTCTGCGATAAATGGTTCCAACTCTGATTTGAGGAACTGTTCAATCTTAACTACATCAATTTGATCTGTTTTATCGTATAGATTTAATTCAGAATAAATAGCTAACCCAAAGAAGATATTTTGTAAATCTGGAGACTTATCTTTTGAAGAACTAAACATATCACCATTTATATATTCCTTTAATATCGCTAGAAGTTCAAATTCGGTAAAAGGAAATTCTAGATTTAGCATTTTAACTATAGATATATAATAAAATAAATTTTCCAAATCAAAGAATTCTTTATTAATCATCTTTAAATTTATTAAATTCACTATATCAATATTAAATTCATTTATTAGCGTATGACTCATTGGAGTAGACTTTCCAATGGTATCAAGAAAAGAACCACTATAAATCTTAATACCAATTTCTTTATCTTCACTAGGAGTAGTATCAGAAAGCTTAAATACTGGAGATGGTTCTATATACACAATATTTTCTTTAGAATCCTCTATTGAAGTCTTTTTTAACTCTTTTCTAGGAATTTTTAATGTTTCAATAATATCTTGTTTTGCTACTCTTAATTGGGTTAGAATATCTGGCTCTGAAACAGGCGTTTCTTTATTAATTGATAAATCTGTAAAATTAATGTATTTTTTATAATTAAACTGATGAATATCATGTTTTATTCCTTCAGAATTAATTGAAGTATTTTTATATTCATTTAATTTTGAAATGAAATTATCTGGTAGTAGATCAAATAAATTTACATTTTCAAGTTTTTTTGTGTCAATATCATAAACAAAGTCCAGGAGAATATGGAATAAAACTTCTCTCCCATATTTTTCCATATAAATTTCAAAAAATGAATTATAATCTAATATATCAACTTTCTCAGGATCAAGACCCTCTAAAAAATCAGATTGGATATTATTTAACTTATTCATTGGAATACCGAGTGTATTTAAGCCAGTTTTTATTGCTTTTAGCATTTTTACAAGTGAATTTTTTATTTGTTGGTTGCTTTCTCCTTCAACTTTTCTATTTAGATCAATTTTTTTATATATAATTAAGTCTTTTAAGTATGAGGAGCTTTTTGTAAAGTATTCTAATATCTCATTTCTCATCACGGAAAAAAAACTGGCTAAAATATCTATTATATTCTTCATAGCTTAAAATCCAATAATATATAATGAAAATTGTTTATCAAATTTATTAAATTTATTATCTTTATGTATATTTATTATTTTGAAGTTATATACTTTAAAGACTGAGTTTTCTATGGAAAAATCTAGTTTTAATCATTTTGCTCAAGATTATAATCTAAAAAGAAAAAAACCTTGGCGTCCATTAGAATTTTTTATAAATTATTTAAAGAAAAAGGAATATACCTTTAAAGGTGTAATTTTAGATTTAGGATGTGGAAATGGTAGGAATTTTAAAATAATGGGTATTTATCCTAAGAAGTTGGTTGGAATAGATTTATCTATTGAATTACTTAAAAAAGCTCTTATAAATCTAAAGGATGTTAATAAATACTCAATGCAAGAGTCAAATTTCATTCAAATTCTGCTTGGAGATATTTCTAATCTTCCATTTCGTCCAAATATCGCAGATATTATTTTTTCAATCGCAACTATCCATCACATTAAGAAGAAATCTGAAAGAAAGAACACAATTATTCAAATATATGAAATAATGAGAGAGAATGGACATATAATTCTTTCAGTATGGCGTAAATGGCAAAAAAAGTTTAGATTTTATTTTTTTTCAGAATGGCTTAAAAGAAAATTTAGATATAATTATAAAAACCAACAAGAGCTTATGGGTTTAAAAGAATTTGGAGATAAATTTATCCCTTGGACTCTTTCCAAAGATCAGAAAACATATAATCGATTTTATCACTTTTTCTCTAAAAGGGAGTTAAAGAAATTACTAAAAAGTTTTAAAATTAATGAGTTAAAGGTAACTGGTGGTCCCTCAAATCGAGATAATTTTTTTATATTGGCAGAAAAGCCTATTAATTAATGGCACTCTATTGAATTAAAAGATTTCAATATAAAGGGCTTAAAATTTTCATACCGATCTCCAATAATAGAAGTATGGACATTAAAAAGTGTTTCAGTAATATCACAATAAAATATACAATGCATTACTTTCTCTGAGTAAAACCTCTTCCGTATCATTTTATTTCGATGTCCAGACCAGAATGTGATTTCGTGGCTTCTTAACCAATCTTTGTTTTTTTCTGTTACTACTATACCAACTGCATTATACATATCTATCGAAATCTGTACTTCCTTGTAATAAAAGAATTTCAATCTATCTTTTTTTTCCCAATTAATCTCCATTATAGATTCTGGTCCCCAAATTTCATCATGTTCATGCTGAGTTTGCAAAGTAATGGAACCTTGTATCTTATCTCCGGAATATTCTACTTCTTTGTACCATATTGGCATTTTATTAATAATAACTCCACATTCTGGTTTAGTATATCTATAATAATTGTACTCCATCCATTTTCCCGTTTATAAATTTATTTTTAAAGAATTAGAATTACTTCTAACATAAATTTATTCTTTATAAAATTTCTGTCATTAAAATAGCGAGTTTAATTAGAATATAATTAAATCGAGAAATAAATATAAAGGAGTAATAAACTTATTTGATTAACTCCTTACCTTCTTCAATCCATTTTTTTATTCTATCTTCAGAAACTCCTTTTATTAATGTTGCTAATTCTTCTGGATTCTCTTCACATAATACTTCTATAGTATCAACTCCAAGCTCAATGAATTTTTTCGCTGTTGCGGTTCCTAATCCAGATAGATCAGTTAAAGGTTTACCTGTTGATTGAATTGGAACCTTTTCAGCTTTTTCTTTCTTAGTGGGTTTTACTTTCTCCTTTTTTACAGGTTTTGGCACCGTTTTAGCAGGACTTATTTTGGACTTTGCTTTTTTCTTTATTTCTTTAGGTTTAAATGGTGTTCTCTTCTTTTCCTTTTTAACAAATGGTTTCTTTTTTTTCTTGTCTAAAGATGGAATCTCTAAAGATTTTAGCATCTTAATATTATCAGGATTCGCTGATCTTCTAAAATAGTCAATTTGAACCT
>JBHLRA010000086.1:3760-11798 GCA_048883045.1 Candidatus Thorarchaeota archaeon
AGATGGAATCTCTAAAGATTTTAGCATCTTAATATTATCAGGATTCGCTGATCTTCTAAAATAGTCAATTTGAACCTGAGATTTTTTCAAATTATTGATAGGGAGTCCTGCTTGTTTAATCTCTTCTAAAGAAAATCCATGACCTTTTCTTATATGTGTATCTTTGCTTGGACTCTTTACTAAAGCAGCTTGATTAAGTTTATCTACCATTATATTTCAATGATCATCATAAAAAATTAATTAATTTGGAGAAATTAAGAAAATTTTTATTTTTTTCTATTTAGAAGAATGAATTAAACTTGATTCAAAATTTAATTATTTCTAATTCTTCTAGTTTTTTTAGAATTTCATTTATTTCAGGCCGCTTTTTACTTAAATTTCTTGAAATTCTTAAGGCTGAATTTTTACCATTACATTGTAGAGCTACTTGAAAATCAAGATTATTAATCATGCCCATAGAAAGGACTTTTTCCAAAACCTTCTTCACAACTAATGAACGTGGAAAAATTTCTGCTATACGTCCACCGATTGTAAGATTTTCAATATCGGCAATTAACGTTTGAAATCTACTTTTATCTGTTGTGGTCCTAAAATTCTTAAGATCAGATTGATGCTTCTTCCAAAATCTATTTGCTATTTTGTGAACTACCTCCTCGATCTTAAGAATTTCATCATCGGCATCTGAAATTGAGCAGAAAAGAATTCTTGATAATGGATTATAATGAATAAAAATAGTAGAGTCTTCGGATTGTAATACTCTATCCATCTCATTTACTCTTCTCCCTTTAGACATCGCATCTTGAATTACGTCTATTGTTGTGTTAATAGCATTGAAAAATCCCGTTAATATATCATCTTGAATTTTTTTTAATTCTTTAAATGTAGACTCTAAAAGTGATATACCGTTATCAGCATCAATTAAATATATCTTATATATCAAAACTCGAAAAATTAGTTTAATTATTTATATTAAAGATATAAAAATTCTCTCTTTTATTCTTATTTTACAATTTTTTAACATTTTAAAATTTTGAAAAGAAAAATCAAGCTTAAAATCATTATATTCCATTTTTTAAATGGTTAAAATTAAAAATAGAAATTTGTATTTTTAATACAAAATAAACAATTCTTTTTTAATATGAAAACTAAAGTAGCTCTCACATTTTTGTATATAATTATTTTTCCTACTGTCCATTCAATAGATTTTGCATTATTAACATATCCTTACAATAATGAGTCATTTCCACTCTTATCATATCCATATCAAGGAATTTCTAACTACAACATATCTCAAAGTGTAACCTACGAAGTAGAACTTAATTTCACATTGACTCATAAATCAGGTTCTGGAAATTACATCTTTAAATTTGCGAGATTAGATAATCGTGGTCCTACTTCACCATTAACTCCATATTGTCCCCCTTATCAAGAAAGTACACTTCTAACAAATTCTACTTTAGGAAACAATCCCTCTGAGACAAAATTTGGGCATCGAGATAAATTTAATAATACATATGATTCATTTAATGCTTCTTTAGCTCCTGATGAAAGTGTATATTTCTATCAAAAATATAATATAACATTAAACGAGATTTATTTCCACGATATTGATACCGCTGATATTGGAGTTTATGATACTTCAGATGTAATTTTTGACCTATATTGCAATCACTCTGAACCATATTACGAAAGAGACGACCCATCACTAATAAATCTTTCATATAGTCTTGTATCTCCATTAGATAATCCGATTAAGAAGGCTGAGAAGATTTGTAATTGGGTTTCAGATTATCTAACATATAATGAGTTTTTACCTCAACAAGAAAAGGGTGCTCTTTGGGCTTATAATAACCAGCAAGGGGATTGTAGTGAATTCTCAAGTCTGATGATTACTTTATTAAGAATTCAAGGAATCCCTGCTCGTAAAGTGTGTGGGTTTTTAATCTCAAATAAGACTTGGATAAGACCCAAAGTTGGATCCTCTTGGAATTTCTATGTAAATCAATTATCATATACAATTTTAGGTCATTCTTGGGTTGAATATTATGTAGAAGACATAGGATGGATTGCATGTGATCCCACTTGGCATAAGGAGATTAATTATTTTAATAGAATTGATTTTCTTAGATTCAATTTAGTTGCAGGCTCAAACATCTTTTTTCCCCCTTCAGATACGGTAAGTGAATTTGGAAACCCAATATTTGGTTATGTGCCAGGAGATTCATTTGATTATAGTTATCAAGTAGATATAACTGTTCTTGAGTCAAATCTTAATCCTTTACCTCCATTTCCAATATTTACAATCATTTTTATATCAATAGGTTTATTTGCAGTCATCATCGTTGTTCTTCTTCTAATCAGAAGGGGAAGCAAAAAAGAAGCATTTGCATATTAAAAATTTTCTTTTTTTTTTATATATAAGTATGGATTAAATCAATTAGATTTTTTGAGAAATCTGGCAAATTTCTCTCAATTTTATCAATTTCTAAAGATTTTTCTAAGAACAGAAGTAAATACAAATTATATTTTTCAACAGTAATTTTTTTAAAAATCACTTTTTTAGATTCATCAGCAATTCCAGATGATACAATAAAGTCTTGTTTTAATAGCTTATATTCTTTAAAATTCTTATATAAACTTTGAAAATGTGGTGCACTTATTTCAAAAAGTTTTCCAGAGATATCTGTTTTAGAAAAACTTGATAAAATTATTCCATTTTCATTTAATAACAAAATGGCATCAGAATTTGTTTTTTTAGCAAACTTTTTCAATTGAGTTCTAAATAATTCACGATTAGGGCTTAACTGAGACAAACCAAAAGAATATGCAGTAATAAGACTCCAATGATCAAAGATACTCGTCTGAAAAATTTTTATGAAAAACCTTTCTGAATTGTCTCTAATTCTTTCAGCTATTATTTCTAAATTTTTAAAAATATCTTTAGATCCTTTTAGATCTGGATCAAATTTATTCAAACAGACAACTATAGGAGGAAATTCTTCAAGCTCAATTAATGAATTTAAAAGAGCTTTGAATAAATCAAGAGATTCATCTATCCTCTCCACATCCTGAATGTCTATGAAATAAAACATTAAGTCAATATTATAAAGATAGATTTTACTCTGTTCAAGATATCTTTCTCTGTATTTTTTCTGTCCTCCTAAATCCCATAGGGAAATTAGGGAATTTTGTTCTTCAAAAATATTCTCTTCACTTCGCTCTACACCTTTAGTTGGTAAAGATTTTATGATTTCAGAATATTTTTTTCTTATACCGTACATAAAGCTTGTTTTTCCTGCTTTGTCTAATCCTGTTAGTAAGACTTTGATTTGTCTTTTTGTTGAGAAAGGATCTTTTATATCTAGAGCAAATTCAAACAGTTCCTCCCTTATTTCTTCCATTATAGCCTCTTGTTCACTATGATCTCTATTGATTTGAATTAATGTAGCTGCTTTATCTATAATTATTCTTAAATATTTCATATTTTCATAAAAAAACACTCTGTCTGTTTCATTTATCAAGATAGTAATTGTAGCTGCTAAAGCCTTTCCACGAGCTTTTGCGTCAGGAATAAGAAAAAAATAAGTCAATCCATTCCATTTTAGATCAGGAAAAGGTAGGATTCCAAAGTAATTGACACTTTCAGTACTGTCTCCATTTTGATAGGTACTATCCCCCATAAGGAGTGATATGGTTTTCATAGCTATCAAAAGCCCTGCACTCTCATCAAGATCAGTAGGCCAAAAAATTTTAGGTGCAGGTCCATTCTCATCAAATATACTTAGTACTAGTGCTTTTATAATACTATTTTTGTTATTTGGTTTATCCTTTTCAATTGGTTTGTCATTCCTTTCTTCAGGCTTATTTTTTGTCACATTATCCCCGTTGGTTTATTTAGAATGTCTTATTTTTTTTAAATTTAAAGATATCTTTTGTTTTAAAATATTATAAAATTATAATATTACGTCAATATTATCAAAAAATATTTAGTACATTGTGTAAATGTTTTCACATTGTACTATATATTTTATTACAATACTTCAATATTATCAAAAAATTCCAAATTTATAATTCTAAGTTTTTAATTTAATTTAGACTCTATTCTTTATTAAAATTAAAAAAATTTAATAGTAGCTTTTATTGAGAATTATTACTTATTTTATGTGTTATGTTTGAAGAAAAAATAATTCAGTCATTACCAAAAGTGCTCTATAAAGACAAAAAATCAGGTATCGTAAAGAAAGATAAGTTTGATCCAAACCGAATCTATATGTCACTAATAAAAGAGACTGATCTTTCTGAAAAAGATGCAGAAATGATAACACTTGACGTATTTCGTTTTATAGCGTCTTCAAATCTCAAAATATTAACAGCACCTCTTATAAGAGAGCTCGTTAGTTACCATCTATCTAAAAAAGGATTTGAAATTGCTCGTTTGCAAAATACAAGGATAGGTTTTCCTTATAAAGATTTAGAGGAAAAGATAGATGAATGTAAAGATATAAATGAATTAAAGGAATTTATCTATACTGGTGTGATTTATGAGTTTAATGAAGTAAAAAAGCTAATTGAGAGTTCAAAATCAGATATCTAGATACTTTTACTCTAAATTTATCATTTTTTCAATAGTCTCTCCTTATTATTATAATCTGAAAACCTTTCAAAATATATCGTGTCTTCTTTAACTGCCTTATCCATCAAGAAATTTTTCATTGAAATCTATCAAATCTTAAAGGAATCAAATCAAAACATTAATGCTGTCTGGTATGAAATTGATGATATAAATTTTTTCAGAAAATTCGATAAATATGAATTAATGGATTTTATCGACTCTCTTAACTTTATTTCTCTCAAAAAGGGTAATTATATGAATTATATAGTTATCAATAAAATTCAATTCATTACTAGTTGTTATAATTATCTAGATTTTGATATACAAAATTTAGCAGAATTAGTTGATTATAATGGATTTGAGATTCTAATCAAAGAAATTCTATCTCAAAATGGTTTTAGAACCGTTAAAAATTTTCGCTTTTCTGATAAGTCAAATTTTAAATCGAAGACATCTCAAAAGAGATATGAGATAGATGTCATAGCTTTATCTCAGAAATATCTTTTAATAATTGATGCAAAACAATGGAAACGTAAAGATTCTTATGGAGCAATCAACAAAGCGGCAAATTTACAAGTTAGGCGAGTTGTGGCATTGAAAGAAAATCCAGAAATATTATCCAATTTAATACAACGGTTATTAGGAAATCATATTAATATTAAAAAGAGATTACCTCTTATCTTAGTCCCTATTATGGTTACTTTAGAAGCAAATTGGATTAAGATTAATGAAAATTCCGTACCTTTAGTTGCAATATACCAATTTAATTCTTTTTTACAAGAGTTAGGGGACAATATAGAATATTTTAAAAAAATAAAAATTGATAAACTTTTCATCCAAAAACAATTGGTATAAATTATTTAGATAATCCTAAATATTCTTTTAATTGCTTTTTTACTATATTAACAGCAAATGCTATTATTCCACTCTTGACTTTTGGGTGAGAGAACAATATTAGTAGCATATCCTTTACATTAGGATTTTCTTGATCAATCGGAGCAAGATCCAAAACACCTTCACTTCCTCTGACTGAAATGGATTTTAGCACTCCAGCATCCAAACCTTCAATTATATCCGTTCCTATCATTGAAAGATTCATTCCTATTGTTGTAAATAAGGACTCAGAAATTCTACTGGAAATTGCTGAAGCTAATATTGTTCCATCTGTTTTAATTATTGCTGATGCTTCAATGCTTAAATCTAAATTCAACAATTGTTTTAATATTTCATTCATACTAGAAGGAGGTATTTTTTCCTTTGGTTGCTCTAGTTGAGTTGGTTCTGGTTTTGATGTTTCTAATCGTTTAACTGAAATCTTTTTTGAAAGAAAACTTAATACTTCAGTCATGTCTTTTTCTAATTGTTTTTGTTTTATAACAGCTTTTTCTGCCTCACCCGTTTCAGTAGGAATCGGAGATATTGGAATTGGGGGTTTATCTTCTTTTTTTTCCAAAATGGAGTTTTTAAGGTCTGAAAAAGCATCTGAAATCGAATCTTGCTTAGGTGGTGGAGATACTTTTTTATGAGTTTCAAGAATTAACCCTCTAAATGGTTGTGGTGTAATTTCTTGCAGACCCTTTGATTCATCTTCCTTAACTTCAGTATCATATTCGATTGTGGAATTATTTTCTAATAAGCCATCTGATGAAGAAGGGATATCATGCAATTCCATGGAAGCTTTTGGAATTTCTTGAAGATTCAATTCATCCTTTTCTTTTTCTTCACCCTCAATTAATTTCTTTGTTGATTTTTCAACTGTTTTCTTTACTTTTTTCTTTTCTTTACTAGGTTTTTTTTCCTTAACTTTAGAGTGTTTTGTGGGTATTGGTAATAAAGCTCCACAAGTTCTACAGACACGATTAACATTTTCATTATTCGTAGTACCACAATTTTGACATATGATCAACTAAAGCCGTGCACTTCCTCTTTATTTTAATCCAAATCTACAATTCTATAACAGAACTGATAACTAAATTCTTTAAATCTAATAATCAAGTTAGATTTTTGATTTTTTTGATATAGATTATAAATAAAAATCTAATTTTATTAATGTTAGTAATAATAAAACTATTATAGGCTAATTTAGAAAGAATACGAAAAGAACGTATTATTTTATTTATAAAGAAGTTGTTTTAATAAATTTGCAAAAGATTCAAGATCTTCCTTAGAAAATACTGGATTTTCTTTGAGGAGGATTAAATAATATGGAGCTGAACCTTTTTTCAATTCAATTTGTTTAAATATGAAATTTTTTCCAAACCTTTGGACTATCATTCTACTTTCAGCTCTCTCTTCTGATACACCAGTATATTGAAAACTATCATGAAGTGTTAAAAAATATGGTGTTGATGCAGTGAGGAGATGCTTAGTCTCATCATCTTTATAGTATGAACCAATTATAAGTGAATTATCATCAATCACAACAACTCCTTCTGACTCCACTTTTTTAGCAAATTCCACAATCGTTTTTTCAATTAATTCTGATTTTGGATACAAACTTAAAAGGATTTCAGACATCGCGGAAATAATTGAACCGAAATCATAAATAGATGTTTCATAATAATATATTTCTTTATATCCAGTCGCGCGTAATTTATCTTTCAAATCAATAATTAAATTTTCCATTTCATTGTGTGCGCTCCTTCGTAAAGCGGGATCATATTTATGAAGAAATACATATATAGGTGGTTCTATTTCTAATTTTTTGAATTGGTCTATGACATCTTTGAAATAACTAATAGTTTCGGGAATTCGAGGCTTATCTTGTATGTCAATTACATAGATCGCTACTTCCGTTCCTTCAAAATATTTACCGGGGTTTTTTAAATATGCAATTCGATAAGCTAGTTGTCCTCCTAGATCCCATTCTGCGATCTCCTTCCCTAAAAAGTCGAAAATTCTTCTTTGAGCTCCTCTAGTAGGCGAAAGAATTGCAATTTTCGAAAATTCTCTTTGAAGAGATAAAATTATACTTGTTTTGCCTGCAGCATCGAGTCCTGTAAATAGGAGTTTATTTGGACTAACTTCTGTTTCTGGTTCTTCTTTTTTTAAATATAAAATTGATTGTTTAAGGTCTTTTTCCAAAGTCAAATTTCACCTTTTTAGGTTATAAAAGTAATTTATATTTAAATATATTCTTTAGTAAGTTTAAAAATTATATCATACTATTTTAGATTTTCTATTATATTCTGGAATGAAAATATAGTTTGATATATATTATTATTAATGTATTAATTCAATAAAAACAAACGCTTTATTAGTTTATTAATCAAGTAATTCATTTAATTTATCAATTGCATCTTGAGGAGTTTCAACTCCATAAATCAAATCAGATCTACGATCATCTAATTTTTGATTAGCAATTTTTGAGGACCAACCTTTAACACTTGATAACGCTATTATGGGTTTTTGATAAATCCAAGCAAA
>JBHLRA010000087.1:0-7131 GCA_048883045.1 Candidatus Thorarchaeota archaeon
ACAATTATCCAAAAAATGAGATTGCAATCTATTTAATATAACTAAACATACAACTTTCTGAATATTATGGTTTAAACCATTCAAAAAAATAATAACTGCGAGTTAATGGATTCGCAATTACAAATTTCTTTCTAACAGAAGTTGCTAGACGTCCAGCTCTTACCATATCGATAGCAGTTATTTCAGAATTATGTGGTAAGACATGCACCATGAAAAGAGAATGCTCAAGTCCAGGACCTTTTTTGTATACAACAAAATCTGCTCCAAATTTTAATCCAGGTCTAGGAATGTATCCTCTCTCTCTTAAATCTTTGTAAATTATGTATTTTTCTTCAAACTTATGATGAATCCTTGTTGCAACATCATAAAATCCCTTCGGATCTAAAAATTTATTCCCTTTTTGATCAAATATAGTAATTTCATCCTTTTCCAATAAATAATAAGCTTCTATCAAGGACAGTTCACTAGGTTTAGCAAAGTATTCTAATCTCGGTTTATTTATTCCTACTGGAGAACCAAAAAATCCTTTTTTTACATACAAATATGAAGCATATAAAGGATTGAAGACAATTACCCTTGAATTTACGAACTTTGCCGGAATTTTGTCTGGTACCTCAATTTTATCTAGAGAGACTTGTTCATCGTTTATTTGATTCATTATTAAAGAGATATTTAATATAACTTAATAAATCTTTCAATTTTGCTCTAAGTAGATGAAATTATATAAATTTCAACATTAATAATTTTATAAATATAACAAAAAAAAGTGATAAAAAAATGGTAACTCGACGAGCTGCTGTAGCTGGAAGTTTTTATCCAAGATATAAACCAGATTTAATAAAAATAATACGAGAATCTTTCTTGGATAAAAAATTTGGTCCGGGAGAAGATTTTGAGACCTTAAATAAAGATGAGAGGACAGTTATCGGTGGTGTATCACCTCATGCGGGATATGTTTACTCTGGATGTGCTGCAGCTTTTACTTATTTAAATTTATTTCAAGAAAAAATTCCCGATTCTGTTATTGTTTTAGGTACTGATCATATTGGCTATGGAAAAATTGCTTTAATGGATGAAGGAGAATGGGAAACACCATTAGGTAATATTGCAATTGATAGTGAATTATCTCAAAAAATATTAGATAATAGTGAAATAATATTAAATGATGAATCTGCCTTTATGGGTTTTCCTTTTGGAAGAGAACATAATATCGAAGTACAACTACCTTTTATTAAATATTGTTCTAAAGAAAAAGATGTTAAATTCATACCGATTAAGGTTGCGACTAAAGATTTAAACATCATTAGTAGGTTTTCATATGATATAGCACAATCAATTAAATCATATGATAAAGATGTAATAATAGTTGCCTCCTCTGATATGACTCATAAAGAAGTTTATGATTCCAAACAACTAGTAAAATTTAAGGAGACAGATCAAAAAGTAATTGATTCTTTTATAAGTTTTAATCCCGAAAAAACCTTTGAAGCGGCATCAAGAACTACTGTGTGTGGTGCTCAAACTATTACATCATTAATGATGATTTCTAAAGATTTAAATGCAAGTAAAGGTAAATTACTACAGTACTATACTAGTTCTGAAAAAACTGGAAGTATTAGTGGATATTGTGTGGGATATTTTTCGGGAGTGTTAATGAAATAATTTAAAATAATAATATACTAAATAATAAAAATAAAAGTCTTGAAGTGAAATGCCGGAAGATAACGAAAAAGTTGAGGATTTCATAACCCTATGGAGAAAAAAGATGGAAACAGAAATCAAAAAACCTAGTGCCATTGGAGAAACATTAGACAAAATGAAAGAAATGGAAGAAGAAAATGAAAGTTTAAGAAATAAAATAAAACAAAATATAGAATTGATAACCAGAACAGAAAAAATCATTAAGAGCGCAATTGATGAAAACGAGAGATTAAAAGCACAATTACAACAAGCGGGATCTACAGGTGAAATTAAAGTTAGTAATATTCAACAAGAAAATATTGAATTAAATAATAAAGTAATCAGTTTAGAAAAAGATTTAACTGAAAAAGAAGTAGAATTACAAGCAAAAAACCATGAAATAATTGATTTAAAGACAAAATTAGATGTTGCTTCAAGATCGCTTGAATCAATGAGCGATACTATAACTGATACTAGCTCAGAATTAACCACTACTTTAATCGACGATTTAAAATCGGAGTTAATAAAAAAAAAGTCCCAAATTGAAGAATTAGAAAAGAAAATTGATGATTTAAATGAACAAAATCAAGCATTAAAAAAAGAATTAATAGATAAAATGAAGAAATTACCAATAGATTATGTCATTCCTGTGGAATCACCTAAACCATCTGAAAGTAGACCGCAATCAACTCAACATTCAGCACACACGCTTGAAATATTATGTCAAGACCTTCAATCAGATCTTAATAAATACAAAAGAATTGTAGATAAATTAAATAAAGAAAAATCTGAACTTGAATCTGCAATTGAAGGCAGAGGAATCAAGTTAAAACCAGATGAGTTAAAAGTTTTGAAGAAAGAAAATGAAGTACTGAAAGATGAATTATCCAAAGTACAAAAATCCTTACAAAATAATAAATCACAAAAAACTGATCCTACTCCGCAAATTAGTGAACTTGAAAATTCAATTTCGGAACTGCAAGAACAATTAAATGAAAAAGATCGCTTGCTTTTAGAATTAAAAACACAGGAGCAACCACAACCTATAGTTCATAACGGTCCAATGTCAGACTTGGTGGAAGATTTGCAAAGTAAAATTAATAAGTTAAAAATCACAATAGACGAAAAAAATAAAATTATTGAATCATTAAAATCATCTTAAATGAATACTCAAAAAAGTAATCACATTTCCATTATTTTTGCTGGTCACTTCGCCATTGATCATATTATTCGTTTTAAGCGATTAAATAAGCCTAGTTTAGGAGGAAGTGTGTCATTCTGCTCCTTAGCTTTAAGAAAATATACTAAAGATGCTGAAATAAGCATAGTTTCTCATATTGGAAAATTAAATTTTGATGACTCTTTATTAAATAAAATTAGGGTAAGAAATATTAATTTAGGAGGGATTCGGTATTCCCAAGTAAAAAATACAAATTTTATTTTAGATTATTTTGATCATGCAAGAATTTTAACCCTTAAATCAAGAAGTCCAAATCTTAATTTTAATGATATACCATCACAATTTATTGATAATCCTCCTGATATATTTGTACTTGTACCACTCTGCAATGAAATTTCTTATGAATATGTAACCCAAGTTTTAAAATTTTTTCCTGATACTTACATTGGTATTGATTTACAAGGTTTTATCAGAAAAATTGATGAAAATGGTAAAGTAATATATGTTTATGATGATGAAATCATTGCTAACTTAAAAAAAATAATAGATTTAATTGGAGATAGATTGATTTTAAAAGGATCAGAGGAAGAAATGAAACTGATTGCTGGAGAGTGTGATGATTTTAATGAAGTTATGAATCACTGTGTTCAATATGAAAATAATGGAATCTACATTATGACATTAGGAGAAAAAGGTTCAATGCTCACGAAAAAAGGAGAAAAAATTCTAAAAATCCCTGCATTTAAACCTCGAAAAGTAGTTGATGAAACTGGAGCTGGAGATGTATATCTTTCGATATTTCTATATGAATTCTTTCATTCTGACAAATCTTGGAAATCAGTAGAAAAAGCTGCATTTTTAGCATCTGCAGCAGCCTCTTTTTTAGTTGAGAAAAAAGGACCTTCTGGTTTTGAAACTAAAAAGACTGTTTTAAAAAGGATGAAAAAAGCGAGATATATCAACTTATCAAATTAAAGAAAGATCCTTATGCACATAAATAGTCATTTTGCTGTTGGTTTTATATTTGCATCCATTTTAAATTATATCTTCAATTTCAACCTACTTGAATTTTCTTTGATAGTTATATTTTCTTTTGTTTGTGATTTTGATATTTTTTTTTCCAAATATGCCAAAAATAATAATCATAGGTTGTTAATTACTCATTCAATAATTCCAAGCGTAATTATGTTATTGATCGGGCTTATTTTAAATTGGACGGTTCTAATTATAAGTGCGATATCATATTTCACTCATATTATTATTGATACTTTAGATTGGGGTACTAATTTGTTGTATTTTCAACAAAAACAGGTTGGATTTAAATTTCTAATTTCTAAAGAAGAATTTGAAAATCTTTCCCAATATTTATCAGAATATAAGAATCCATTATCTTTCTTTGATGCTAAATATTATAATAACAAAATTCTTTTAATTATAGAGATCATTCTCTTTATTCTTATGGTTGTTATGGGAATACTTTTTGCTTTTCGATTTCTCTTTTTAACTCTGCTATATTTTCTATTTATCTGGTTTCATTTATCTAGACACTTTCACTTAAAAAAAATTGAGAAAAAAGGTTAAAGAGGTGTAAGCTATTTCAGAAGAAATTAAAACAAAAGTTGGTTTAAAAGTTGATGAATTTGAATCACAAATGATTTTCAAATGTGATCTTGGTAGTATGAAAGTAAAAGATTGTTATATTGACGAGGAACATCGTAAAGAAGTTGACATGATGGGCCCAAATCCATCACGAATGCTAGCATTGGGAGTTTTGGGTTGTTTGAGTGCGAGTTTTATATTCTGTTTAAAGAAAAGAAATTTTAAAGTCGATGATTTTGAGGCTGAAGCAGAAGTTACTATTGCCAGAAATGAAAAAGGTTTTTTAAGAATTAACAGAATTGATGTTAATATTGAACCAAAAATAGAAGATCCTGAAGCTCTTAAAAGAGCAAAACAATGTTTAAAATCTACGAAAGACGGTGTAAGTTTTTTTGAACAATATTGTATCGTAACTCAATCTGTAAGAGCTGGGATTGATGTAAATGTTAGTATTGATATCTAATTTTTTTATTAATTTTTGGTGATTAGAATGTCAAATGAATATAAGTCTCAAGTTGGTATAAAATTAGAAGAAGAAATGATATACAGGTGCGATCTTGGGCAAATTCAAATGAATGATTTATTTATTGATGAACAACATAAAAGAACAATTGACAAAATTGGACCAAATCCATCGAAATTGCTAGCATTATCAGTTTTAAGTTGTTTAGCTTCCAGTTTTACGTTTTGTTTACAAAAGAAAAATTTTTCTTTATCTGATATAGAAGGAACAGCAGTAATTACAAGTAAAAGAAATGAAAAAGGTTTTTGGAGATTAAAGAACATAGATGTAAAATTAAATCCAAAGATTGATAATCCAGAAATGCTTAAAAGAGCAGATCAATGTAAAGACTCTTTTGAAGAATATTGTGTGATCTCAGAGTCAATTAGAGAAGGAATTAAAATAAATCTGAAACTTGAATATTAATACTTTAGTCTTGGATACCATCTTCGGTAATTGAAAACACAGTATCACTCTCAGGAATATGAGGTGCGTCTACAACTTTCGCTACTCGTTGTTCACCTTTTCCTTTTCTTAAAAAAATCCTAATGGTAGCACCATGAGCAACCACATGTCCACCAGTATGAGTTAGAGGGTTACCATAAAATACATCTGGTCTAGCAGATACCTGGTTTGTAAATACCACTGCTAATTCATCATAAGTTTCAGTTAACCTTAATAAATCGTGTATATGGGTATTAATAATTTGCTGACGCTCTGCTAATGTCCCCCTACCAATATATTCACTACGAAAATGTCCTATTAATGAATCTACTATAATTAATTTTATATTTTTTTCTCTTATGATTATGGGAGCTTCTCTTGCTAACAAAATTTGATGATCACTATTATAAGCTCTACCAACAGTTATATTCTTTAAAATTAAATTGTGATCTAAATCTTTAGCAACTGCCATTTGGATTATTCTTTCTGGTCTAAAAGTGCCCTCAGTGTCAATATATAAAGCTCCCCCTTCAAGACCTCCTTCTTCATAGGAGAGTTGTACATTAACACATAATTGATGGGCTAATTGGGTCTTTCCCGTCCGATACTCACCAAATATTTCTGTAACCGCTCCAGGTTCAATTCCCCCTATCAGTAAATCATCTAAATTCTGACTACCAGTTGTTAATTTTTTCAGAGTCTTTCTTTTTTCCCAGATTCTATCAGCAGACTTGAATCCCATTTTTTCAATATCTTGGGCTGCTTTTATTATTTTTAAAGCTGTTTTCTCGCCAATTCCTGCCTCATCCATTAATTTCCTCAATGGGTACATAGCAAGTGTTCGAATAGATAAAATACCTGCTTCTATCAGTTTTTTTACAGTTGCCTCGCCAACACCCGGAAGATCTTTTAAGCTAAATGAATGATCTGATTTACTCTCTTCACCTTCTTTCAATTCATCAGGTTGAGTCTTCTTTTTAGCCATTATATTTATATAAATGTTGAATATTATATGAATTCCTTATAAATAAGATATAAAAATAATAATAAAAAGTTAATAGAAGAATAAAAACTTTTAATATTCCTTATTTTGATTCTTAGCCTCTTGTTATGAGTAGTAGAATTGTAATTAGAATTACTGATAATATAAATGATTAGATAGAATATTAAAATTGGAAAAGAATAATTTTAGAGTTAACATTTTTATATAGATAGAACATTAAAAATTTCAAGCGAAATTAATCATTTAGTTCGATGTATTAGCTATGGGTCTAAAAAAAGCTATTATTTTTAGTATGCCTCGGATAGGCTTGTCAATGGTACTTGGAATTGAGGGATTTAGTGTGTTTGCCTTATATACTATAGCATATCAGGTGGCACCTTTTCTTGTAGGGTTAGCTTTATCTATGGGCTATATTAGCATTGCTTTGTTTTCATTTTTATTTGGATGGATTAGTGATATTAAATATACTAGGTGGGGTAGGAGAAAACCATATATAATTATTTTTGCACCTGTTATTGGGCTTTCCTTCATATTTTTGATGTTACCTTCGTTATTTTTGCCTGATATGGATAATAAATTCGTTCTTTTCATATGGTTATTAATCTGGGAAATATTATTTAGAGCTAGTTATGGTATAACTGTACCATATCAAGCATGGATGGTTGAACATTTCGATATAAATGAACGTCCAAAAGTCTCTCAAATACAAAACACATTTAATTT
>JBHLRA010000087.1:7231-11789 GCA_048883045.1 Candidatus Thorarchaeota archaeon
TTAATTTCTTTTGTGTTATTGCTTTCCTTGAAATCTGGAGAAGAGTAATACAAAAATTCGGAAAAAAACAAACCATGCTATATATTTACATTTTAGCTGCTTTAGTCCTTCCAATTACCTTATTAGGGTTAATACCATTAAATAATTTTTTAATTATAGGATTAATCTTTATGATCGGTATTGGTGCATCGTTGGGGGGATGGTATTTATTACCTGCAGTAATTTTTGCTGATCTTGCTGATTATGACGAAAGGACTACTGGAGAATTAAAAGCTGGAACATATACAGGAGTTCCGTCGATTTTTTTAAATGTTTTTCAAGCTCTAGGAGTATTTTTATTAGGTGCTTTAAATGAGTTACCAAATATCTCAGTAGGCTCGTTATCATACTCAATGGGATTAATTATTTGGAGTCCGATTTGCTCTTTAATATTATTAATTGTGTTTTTTTACACAAGAAAATATCTTACACTCGATTTAGAAACCTAGATACACAGATCTGGTTGTAGTCCTTCAGCAAAGCAGAAACTTGTGATTTATTTCTTATTATAAGAAGAAATTTGATTTTAAATTAATAATAATAAAAAGTTTAGAGAAGATAAAAAAAAATTAAGGTATTTTATTTTTTTTCTTGGCCTCTTGTTATGAGTAATAATATTATAAAGAGAATTACCGCGAATAGAAACGTTAAAACACCCATTGCTTCTGGGATCCATACATAGCTAAGATATAGGAATGGGATAATGAATAAAGCAACGAAGACGACAACAATGGGTAAGGATACTTCTTCGTCTTTAACATCAAGAATTAATGGAATAATTACAAGAAATATCAATACCGTAACGGTAATCTTAAATACTAAAGCAATTGTTTCATCAAAAATTGGAGAATGCACATTAGGTAACCAGAAAAACCAAAATTTATCTGTAGTTGCTTGCAAGGTTGAAATAATTTCTGGTAATATAGCAGTGACAATTAATTGTACAAGTATTCCAAGAGCAAGATACATAAGTATTTCATTAATCTCCTTATCTTTCTTTTGATATACTCCTATAGTATCACGTAAGATCGTTATAATCCATAGTACGAAAAGAATAATATAAGCAATTAATGAAATATTAGGTTGATTCCCACCTATAGCCCAAAAATAATTTACCGGTACCACAGCTACTATATAGGCTAAATAACCGTATTGCTCATTCCTTCCAAATAAATCAAAAATCAGAAAAACTACAAATATAATTGCTAATGTTATCAGAATTATGATAGAACTTATGTCAAACGCCATGATTTACTCATCTTTTTTTGAAACTTAAGTTATAATTATATTATTATATAATTGATTCTATTTATTTTAAATTTTAATTCCATATTATACAGAAAATGAAATTTTAAAGTTTGGATATAATTTCCTCTAATTCAGTAATCATTTTTTGAGCCTTTTCTTTTTCTTGCGATTCGGCTGATAAAAGTAGTGCATTTCTATATAAAGCTACCTTAATAGTAGTATATGTATCGTCATTGATTATCTTTAATTCATTTATAATATCATGATATTTGTATCCATTCTCGTCTGCCATTATTCTTAATCGATTATGTATGTTCTCAATCACTTCTGAAGAGACTGGTATAGCTTTATTTATTTTGATTCCTTTTGGAAATCCTCTTGTTAATGAGCTGAGGAGGTCGTCCTGAGCAGTCATTATTTCTAAAATCTTAAGTAGAATAAAGTTACCATCTGAAAAGGGACTATATTCTGGGAAGTAGTATTTTAAAGTATCTGCTGCTGCAAAACATGCACGTTCTTCTCTTATTTGCCTTGAAATCTCCCCGGGGTAGTTTTCTACTTGCTTTATCGGAAAACCGCAATCCTCGATAAAATCTCTCACTACAAGAGATATAGAAGGCGTTGTAATGATGGTATTAGATTTGGATCTTTGAATTCTTTTATCAAATGAAATAAAAAGCATTAATAAATCTTCGAAGTTTATTTCAAGTCCATTTTCATCTATCACTAAAATTCTTGAACCATCTACATCAAAACATACTCCAAGATGGCTATTTGATGCTTTCACAATGTCTGCTGTGTTACGTATTGTATTAATACTCGGTACTGGACTTGAAGCTCTTTCACGATAATGAGTGTTTAAAGCTATGACTTCAACTCCGATATCATTAATTAAAAGTGGTGTTATTTTACCTGTCGGTCCATAGGAACAATCTACCACAATTTTTAAATTGGCTTTTTTTATCTTCTTTTTGTCTACAAATTGCTGAAGAGATTTGATATACACGTCTGCAGTTTGAGGTATTGCAGTTATTTGTCCAATTTCATTTGGATCTACTCTTCTTATTTGTCGAGGATAATTATTGTAAGATTCTATTATTTTATCGATTTCTGATTGTGTTAACTCGATACCGCCGGCATCCAAAAACCTTATCCCTACATCTTCGCTATATAAATGACCTCCAGAGAAATAAACCCCCCCGCTAGCCCCAAAGCGTCTTATTGTAAACTGCAATAATGGAAATGTACAATCTGAGAGATTTAAAAGATTTATTCCAGTAGACATCATACCTGAAGTATATGCTCTTTTTAACATCCGGCTATCATTATGGAAATCTCTCCCCATGACAATAGACTCATTTTGTTTGAAGAAACTACCATGAATAGATCCTATTGAGCTTGAAATCTCTGGCGTAAATATATAATTTGCTTTTCCTATAATTCTTCCGTTCTTTTTTAACTCATTAAGGTTTTCTATTGGATTGTGAATCATTAAACATGACTTTTTTAGAATTTCAATAATCTTTCAATTGGAAATTATATATGATAAAAAGCTAAATAACAATATATAATCTTTTCTTTAATATTTAAGAAATGAAAAATTATATAACAATAGCAAATTTCGATTAATTAAACTTTTAAAAAGACATTGTGGAAAAATATGACAGAAAATTTAGGCTCATTCTGTTTAGTATTACATAGCCACCTTCCATGGGTATTAGGGCATGGTGTATGGCCCCATGGAATGGATTGGGTTAATGAAGCGGCTGCAGAAACCTATATTCCATTTTTAATAGAATTATATAAACTTATTGATGATGGATACCATCCAAAACTAACTATTGGTCTTACTCCAGTATTGTGTGAAATGCTCCGTCATCCTAGATTCATTGATGGTTTTCAAGGGTATCTTGAAGAAAAATATAATGCGGCTACATACGATTTTAAGGATTTTACAGAGAATAAATACGAGGATGGACGAATCAAATTAACAAAATGGTGGCAGGAATTCTATGACAGAGTTAGAGATAATTTTATAAACCGATATAACAAGGATATTGTGGGAGCATTTAAAAAACTTCAAGACATGGAGCTTGTTGACATCATCACCTGTGGAGCAACTCATGGTTATGCTCCATTACTATCTAAAGATTCATCAATAGATGCCCAATTTAAAACTGCAGTTGATAATTATAAACATCATTTTGGGAGAGCTCCTACTGGTGTATGGTTACCTGAATGTGCGTATCGTCCTGGATATCGTTGGAAAAATCCTATAACTGGGGAAGAATTTGACCGTCCTGGTGTGGAATATTTTCTTGCGAAAAACGGGTTAAAATACTTTTTCATTGACACAGCTTTGCTTTTGGGTGGAAAATCACAAGGAGTTTATGCCGCTCGATTTCCTTTACTTGCAGAGCTCTGGAAGCAATTTGAATCGCAATATGAAGAAATCCCAACTTCTTTTGAAAAATCTCAATATGAACCATATTTAGTCTCTACTGATCCTAGCACTCCTGGACCAGTTGGTTTTTTTACAAGAGATGAAAAAACTGGAATTGTGGTATGGAGTGGAGAACATGGATATCCTGGTTGCGCTGAGTATCTCGATTTTCATAAAAAACATTATCCAGGAGGACTTAGGTATTGGAAAGTCACAGAAGCGAAGCTAGATTTAGGGAAAAAAATGCTTTACTGGCCCGAAGATGTACCTGGTAAACTGGATGAAAATGCAGGTCATTATTTAAATTTAATTAAAGATATTTTAAGAGATTACAAAAATAAGAATGGTAGCAAAGGAATTGTAGTGGCACCTTATGATGCAGAATTATTTGGACATTGGTGGTTTGAGGGAAATTGGTGGTTAGCAAGAGTTCTTAGGTGGGTGGAAGATGATCCAGAAGTAGAATTAACAAATACTCGAATTCATTTAGAAAATAATCCACCTAGTAAGGTTGTTTCAGTGATTGAGGGGTCATGGGGGCAAGCTAGTTCTCATTGGGTATGGCTTAACGAGTGGACAACTTGGACATGGGAGAGAATCTATGAATGTGAAGCGAAGAGTGAAGAAATTATTGCTAAATATAAAGATACTCATGATCCTAATCTACTTAAAATATTAAATCAGATGGCTAGAGAACTCCTCCTCTTACAAAGTAGTGACTGGCAATTTCTCATAACTACATGGAGTGCGAGAGATTATGCTGAAAATAGAATTGCATTGCACTATGATAATTTCAATAGATTATACGATATGGCAGACAAATACGGA
>JBHLRA010000088.1:0-11752 GCA_048883045.1 Candidatus Thorarchaeota archaeon
TTTGGAAAAGAAGTTGAAGAAACCAACTGGGAAGCAGTTAAGAAGGTTCCAAATGAAATGATACAGTTGGAGAATCATGTATTAAGAGTTTATTTTGATGAAAAGAACGGGATTGTTGAAGCTGTAGAAGTGTTAGAAAAGGAGGAAGATTATATAAGTATTCTAAAAAAGGAATCCACTTCAGGATTATCTCCAATGCCTTCTAAACCTGCCTTAATGAACAATACATCAGTTGAATCAACTTCTCCAACAAAAATAGATTTTAATTCTATGATTGTAAAAGACCTAAAAGCTTATGCAGTTGAAAAAAAAATTGATTTACCAGCTAATGCAAGAAAAGCTGATATAATAGAAATCTTAGAGAAATCAGAGAGAAAAAAAGCTTTTAGTAGAAGAGAACTACCAAAAATTCCTAGTAGTGATGATTGAAATCAATTAATCAATTTATATAATAAATTTCCCCTAATTTTCAATCTAATATATTTAAATTGATAAAAATAAATTAAAAAGTAAATATTCATTTAAAACTTATCATTTTCTTCAGAAGTTTCTTCAAGATCCGCTTCTAAATCTGCTTCTGGTTCAGATTTATCTTCTACGACCTCTCTACGCTCTGGTTTTCCCTCATCTAAATCCTTTGGCTTGATTTTCTTTTTAATTTTCTTTAGTCCTTCGATAGCTTCTTTCCTCACCAACGCACTTTCATCTTTCAGAGCTTTGGTAAATACATCTAAACTATAGGGATGGTGTAAATCTCCAAGTTCATCTGCAGCTTCCCGCCTTACATTTTCATCAGGATCGTTTAATAAGACATAGGTAAGAACGCCTAATACTCTATTATCTCCAAAACTTCCTAATGTGTCAACTGCTTCCTTTCTAACTTCAGGATCAGGATCTGTAACAGCAGTGATAGCTAATTGTTTTGAAATTTCATCATTACCAATTGGTTCTATCGCACTCAAATCAACACCACAACGTTTACAGAAGTTATGGTTTCTTTTAATGTCTAATCCACATGCTGGGCAAATTCTTCGAGTACTAAAATCAATGAAAGTTCCTTTGGGGACAGATGGTGCCTGCTTGACTCTATATGGATTATAATTTGGGTCTGGTCGAAAATTTTTATCTTTTCCCATGATAATCTTATGTAATATTTAATTATTAATTTCGAATAACTTTATTGTTATTTTTAATTTTAATTTAATAATATTAATAATAGAAAGAATTTTTTGTAAGATTTAATAATTTTTTGTAATTTATTTTCGTGATTTTAGAAAAAAATTCGCTTATTTAAAAATTATGGGAACCAAATTTAAGATTCCTATGTCTTATTAATTATAAAAAAATAAAAGTATTTTTAAATTATTAGGCAAGATTAATATCTTGGCATAAATAGACATCTTGTACGGCATTTAGAATCTTAATGCCTTCAGGAGTTGGCTTTTTGAATGCTTTTCTTCCGAGTATAAGTCCCATACCTCCAGATCGCTTATTTATAACAGCAGCGGTAACTGCATCTTGAAGATCATTACCACCAGCTTCTCCACCTGAATTAATTAATCCAATTCTTCCCATATAGCAGTTAGCAACTTGATATCTATTCCATTCAATTGGATTATCTGGAGCGAGTTTTTCATAAACTAGCTTATCTGTTTTACCGAAATTTAAATCAAGAAATCCCCGATTAAGAGTTGATAATTTTTGTTTTATAATATCTGCCTCGATGGTAACCCCCAAATAATTAGCTTGGCTTTCTAAATCGTTTGCTGTATGATAATCTTTTCCATCTTTAATGAATTCATCTTTATTTCTCAAATAACACCAAAGAACACAAACTAGTCCTAATTCATGAGCATATCTAAATGATTCACTTATCTCTTGAATTTGGCGTCTTGATTCAAAAGAACCGAAGTAAATTGTTGCTCCTACTGCAGCAGCACCCATATCAAGAGCTTGTTCTACATTAGCAAATAGAGTTTGATCTGAAAGTTCAGGCTTTGTTAATAATTCGTTATGATTAATCTTTACTATAAATGGAATTTTATGAGCATATCTTCTTGCAACAGAACCCAAAACACCAAGAGTAGAAGCAACAGCACTGCAACCTCCATTTATTGCAAGTTTGATTATATTTTCAGGGTCAAAATATGAAGGATTTACAGCAAAACTAGCTGAAGCACTATGTTCTATGCCTTGATCAACAGGTAATACTGAGAGATAACCTGTCCCGGATAATCTGCCAATTTGAGTAAATAATCGTTCCATATTATTTAATACAATATTGTTTCTATCTGAATGTTCAAAAACTCGTTCTATAAAATCGGGGCCAGGAGGATGAATCTTTTCTTTAGGAATTCCAGTGCATACATGATTCAATAAACTGTCAGCATCAGAACCTAAAACACCTTTAATTTCTTCAAAATTCATTTTTTCCATATCAAATTTACTTTTAAATTAAAATTAATGAAGAAATAGGGAGTCTTAAAATAAAATCTTTTACTTTTAATTTCTGCTAATGAATTTATTATGCAAGAATAATTTAAAGAAAATTACTTTTCTTTTTAGCCAGAATTATTTGTTCCATTAAAGAACTCCTTTAATAGATCAAAAATGAGAGAGTAATTGTTAGAATGAGCATTTGGACTTCCACTTTCCATTTTTAGTGTAATCTTTCTTTTCTCTTTACCATTTGTTTCAAGTTTTATCATTAATTTTTTAGATTCATACTTAGAATTTTTATCATAATGTGAATTTTTTCCCCATAAACTTTCTATTTTCTGCCCAACCTTCTCCTTATTTCTAATTGATTCAATTTTAGGACTATTAGACAGCTTAATTTTTTCCATAATTATATAACCATTTACATTTTAATATTTTCATTAATTTATTTTCAATTGATTTATTTAAAGTGCATTTTTATTTCGACAGATATGGAGATTTTTATTTAGAAACCCAAAGTTTTTCTTTAGATATTCTTTTTCTCAAACATGCCTAATGAGTTTGATTTCAAGGACTATAAGACTATGGAGGATTTTAGCAAATCTGTTGAGGGAAATAAGTATTTACATGATCTTTATCTAAAGGCTGTAAATCATCCTATTCGCCGAGAAATCCTTAATATTGTAAACAATTATGAAAGGATTTCTAAAAGTGATTTGGTTAAAAAACTTTCGGAGGATAATATTGTTAATGATCAGTTTGTGTTTAATTATAATATGGATTATTTAATCAAAGCCTTTTGTATTCAATCCATAAAGGTTGAAAATACCGATGAGATTTATTATGAAATCACTCAAAGTGGAAAAGTGGTTAATTATTTAAAATAAGGTTAAGCGCTTTCTAATTTATTCCTCAAAGAACTGTTTATAACAGTTACAACATGGAATTCCTAGATGTAAATTGTATTTACTTAATTTTCTGCTATTTAAAGTCATTAATCTTAACATTTCTTTTACTAAAAATTTTTTATCCTCATCAAAAAAGAGTCGTTTTAAATTAAAGAAATGATTAGAATTCCCACACAATGGACAAATTCTAGCCCAATTAATGAATTGATAAAAAGTTTCACGTTCTTCTTTTGTTAATTTTTCAATCTTTAAATCAGGATTATTTTTAATGAGATCTTTTAGATTATTTAATTCATTTATCATTTCATCTCTTAAAAAATTTGAATTATAATCTCTATTCTCCAATGGAACTCTATTTTCTGCTGTAAAGATCTCTTGAGAGTCGTATTTATCAATATATTCTACAGCTTCATTGAAGAATCTCAAGGGGTTGTTTTCTTTTTTCTCACTCATGAACCTAATTTTTATATCATTTTTGTAAGTTTTCAAAAAAATAACTAGTTAATCTCTCTTATTAAATCTTTTTAAAGAAATTTTAAATTTTTCTCATTTCGATTGAAAATATCATTCTTATTTTCCCCCATAATCCTTTTGAAATCTATTATTTTTGTGGGAGCAAAATATTCAAAATCAAAGTCAACATCATCTCCGGCATTTTTCCCCGGTATTGGCATTAACCTACAAGTTAGAGGTTTGTTTAAATTCACAGAAATCGTACAAATATCTAGTAAAATATAAAACAATTCTCTTTCTGTAATATCGCCCGGAAGTGGAACTACATCAAGGCCTGCACCACACATAGTAGAATATAATATTAAGGAATCTAAATTATATTTATTTTCCGATAATCTTTTTGATAAAATAAGGTCTTCTAAAACAGGTTGCATAAATCCTGAAAATCCAATAACTTTTTCTTTGTTAATTGGAATAGAATTTTTTATAAGAGCTACTGCTGTCAGTGTTCCATTAGCTCCAAAATAATCAATCCCCAATTTTTCAATCGCAGTTCCAATACTTTTATTTTCCAACGGAAAAGGAGCCGGAGAAAAATCAATTCCCTTGAATTCAAGATCGAAATTTCGAGCTGCCTTTTCTGAAATTTTTGTCAAATTATTATAGATTTCATTATATTTTGCTAATAAGTTAAGTTGAACATCTTTTAATGAATTTGATTTTTCGATAACATTAATTACTTCATCTGCCATTTCTAATGCTAATGAAAAACCAGGTTTCTCTGATAAGTGATATGCAGCCGGGAAGAATGGAGTATTAGGTTTAACATTAGCAGATATGCAAAATTGTAAATTATTAAAGGGATCTGGATCAGATAACTTCTTGATTGCGTTAGCTCCTGCTTTTAATGCAGCTAAGTTAATACACGTATCGGTAGATGCAACAGGTAAAGATGTAAAAAAACTACGTTTATCTTGAATGAATTGAGGGATTTCATCAAGCAAAAGCTTTTCAAAGATACCTAATTCTTGAATGTGGTCAGCTCTCATCATAGCACAGGCAAAATAATCAATTTCATAATCTTTGAACACATCCTGTAAAAATAGCAATTGTTCATTTATGTCCACTAAAGTTTCTTTTAAATTTTTTTTATAAAACAATTTATTATCATATGAAAACAGTGGTTGTGAGCAGATTCTTTTAGTATCAATTTCAATATCAAAATCCTTTAACATATCACTAAATTCATTGACAAGTGAAGAGAAATTATTCAACCTATCTTGTAAAAATGAAAGTAATGTTTCATTCTTAAAGAGGAAAGGTATTATTTGACCAAGTGTGATCGCTCTAATTCTCATATTTAACCTGCTATTTTATAATTTTAAAATTAAAAAATAGGTTCCATAGATAGTATAAAAAAAATTCTATTAATAAGGTTTATAAGAGAGCTAGTAATAAAAAATTAACATTTATTCTTAATGAGAATAATAATTATTTCAATCATTTCAAAGAATGCTTTTAAATTTCATTCAATCTAGCCTTGTCTTCAACTCGTTTTTTTGTTGTAGGGGGTTTTAAAAATTCTCCAGGTCGAATTGGACCAATTTTTTCTAGCTCATCTTTGAATTCTTTTATAACCTCTGCGAATTTCTCCCCTTCTCCAGCTGAGATACTAACAATTTTAACGCGGTTTTCATTTATATTTGCTGCAGCTAACATTTCTTTTATACTCTCATATCTATTCTGGGCTTTAGTAAATCCACTTTTGTAATGACAGTCTTGAGGATGGCATCCTGCGATCAGTACTCCATCTGCACCGTAAAAAAAACTCTCAAAAACTATTGATGGATTTAACATTGACGTACACATAACATGTATAGTTCTACTATTTGTTGGGTAATTAATTTTGCTTGTTCCGGCAAGATCTGCTCCTACATAAGAACACCAATTACATAGAAAAGTGATTATCAAAGGAAATTCTTTTTTTTCATAAAGTAATGATTTTAATTGAGCTGAAAGTTGTTCTTTTCGAAAACCAGGAATATAGAGTGCATCATGTGGACACATTGCTACACATGCCCCACACCCTGAGCAATTAACCTGAGTAATCTTTAGTTGATTATTCTCAATTTTTAAAGCGTTAAATTCACATATATTTTCACAAAGTCTACATAAGTCACATTTTTCTTTATTATAATAAACAATATGAGGATCCAATTCTACTTTTCCACGCGTTATTAAAGATATTGCTTTAGAAGCAGCACTTTCTGCTTGAGCGATACTACTAGGTATATCTTTAGGTCCTTGAATTGCTCCTGCTATAAAGATCCCATTAACTAGTGTCTCCGATGGATTTACCTTTAAATGCTTTTCTAATAAAAATCCATATGAATCTTGAGAAATATTTAATATTTTACTTAACTCATCTGTTCCATCTGCGGGTTCTATACCAACGGCTAACACAACTAAATCTGTTTTATTTTCAAAAATAGATCCTTCAATTATATCTTCACCACGGACTAAGAGTTCATCAGAAGTGTCACTTTTTATAATTGATGAGATACTACTTTTGATAAAACGTACTCCAAAAGCTTCACGAGCTCTATTGTAAAATTCCTCACAGTTTTTCCCAACTGCTCTAATATCAGTATAATAGATATTGATTTCTAATTCTGAAATTTCTTTTTTTAAAAGGATTGCTTGCTTTATAGCTTCATTACAGCACACTTGGCTGCAATAGTCATGATGTATCTTTTTATTTCGAGACCCAACGCATAAGATAAAAGAAACTCTTTTAGGTACTTTTCCATCTGAAGGTTTTACTACTTTTCCATGAGTTGGGCCATCATTGTTAAGTAATCTTTCCATTTGCATGGTAGTGATTACATTAGGATATAATTCGTAGCCAAATTCTCCTAATATTGATGGATCAAATGGTTTGATCCCTGTAGCAACTATTATAGATCCTACAGTGAAATTTATAATTTCAGGTTTTTGATCAAAATCAATAGCATCTCTATCGCAAGCTTGAGCACACGCCTTACAACCGATGCAGTGCTCTTCTATGATATTTGGAAACAGGGGTATTGCTTGAGGATAAGGTACGTCTATCGCTTTTCTTGGAAAAAAAGTTTCCTCTATTTCTATTGGACAAACATCTCGACAAATGTCAAAACATCCTACACAATCATCTTCTTTTATAAAACGAGGATTTTTTCTAACTTTTACTTCAAAATTTCCAATATAACCATCCACGTTCTCAATCGTTGAGTAAGTCAGTAATTCAATATTAGGATGATCCTTAACCTCTGTCATTAATGGTCCTAAGATACATATACTACAATCTAATGTCGGAAATGTTTTGTCAAATAAAGCCATATGACCTCCAATGGTTAATTCTTTTTCAACTAAATACACTTGATTTCCTGTATCCGCTATTGCTAAAGCAGCTTTAATACCAGCAATTCCTCCCCCTATTACTAAAACAGATGGTATTATGTTAGAATGTTGAACTTCTAATGGTTCTAAAAGTTTGACTCTTTCTATTGCCATATTTATTTGGTCTATTGCTTTTTTCGTTGCTTTTTCTGGCTTGTCATAGTGAACCCATGAGTTCTGTTCTCTGATATTAGCAAATGATATTAAAAATCGGTTGATACCTGCTTTTTCAATAGTTTTACGAAACAATAATCCATGTAATTTAAATGAACACGCAGCAATTACTACACGATCAACTTTTTTTTCCTTTATTTCATCAATGATTTTATTTACTCCTAATTCAGAACATAAATATTGGTCCCCAATGACCACTAAATCAGGATTTTTCTCAAAATGTTTAATTAAATTAACATTATCAATTACACCACTAATATTTTTACCACAATCACAAATGAATAGACCAATTTTCATAATTTTCCCTCTACTCGGTAAGAAATCTTATTATTCTTTAATTAATATAAAAATGATTTTCTAATAACTATTGAGATTATTTTTAGTAATTAGGTGATTAATATTTAAAAATGAGATCCTTGTATTTAATATATAGCCTTAATTTCTTATCATTCAGATACCTAAAACATACTATAAATGGGGTTATTCAAGATTAGAATTGATTTTGAATGATTACTAAAACATACAGCTTATTGGAGCAGTATACTATTAAGCATACAATAAGAGGTTTGTTAAATTTTTAAATTGGATTTCATAAAAATAAGTCCAATTGGCACATTTATTTACTCCTGAAGCATTTCTTTCGATAAATAGGGATGCACTTTTAAGATATTAAAATTATGCTTTTTCATTTTTAAAAAGTAGTTCTTTTCAATCTCATATTCCTGTTTTGCCCAATTTAAAATTTCTTCTTTTGTGTAAAATTTACCTTTTAAAACCTGTAATCCTTTACATTTTTTTGCATAATTCACAAAGTTCTTTTTACTTGATACCATCATTTGCCAAAAGGGAAATGATCTACATTGGAATGGTCGAGCAACATGAACACTACATTTATTATCTACTAAAAAATGGCAATGCTCATCTTCTCCAGTAAATCTAAAACCCAAAGTTTTAAAACGGTAAGTTTTTCCTCTTTCTTTTCCAGGTTCTTTCCAGAAAAAACTGTCATTTATTACTTTCGTATATTTTTTTGCGAAATCCTGTAGACCTCTTTTTCCCTTTATGTTTAGAAATTTAGCTAGTCTAAGGATATCTTCTTTATATAGATAGACTTCTCCTTCATTCAAACCTGTACAACACTTACCGCACATTTGACATGAGAATTCAATTCCATTTTCGAGATCTCGGGAAATTTTAATCTCTGTCGAAGTCAAAACAAAAAACATCCTTTAAATATTAGATTAATAAATAATAAACATGGATTTATTTAATATTTAAGTATTAATTCATTGAGTATAATAGGATATAAACAAAAAGGGGCTTAAATTTTTGGTTAAAGTACTAAACCCAAGTGATAAAAAAGATTTAGATTTTGATTTTATTAATAAAACTATAATAAAACTGAAAAAAATTTTAATAAAACATGAAATTCAAAATGAATTGGAATATAAGATATGGCAGAAAGATTTTGAAAGAATATATAGTAAAAAAGAAGCAAATATCCATTTATATATTGTTACATCTTTGATATATTTTGTTGGACATGTATTTATCTCAAAATTTATTTTAGAAAATGAAGAATTAGTAAAGTTTCATCAGGAATCATTAAAAGGTTTTAAAAGTTTTGAAATTGATATAAGTAAACGGTTCGAAAGTCTTAAGATTTTCGAGCTCAAGTATTTTATTCCTTTATTTTCTATTTCTGAAAAAGAAAATCTATCTTATTTTCATAATCTTATTTTAGATATAGCCGATTATATTTTTAAATTAGAAATTAGTCCCGAATATATTTTTGATTATTTAATTCAAACTGCAATTTCTCCACTTATAAGACATAAATCTGGTGAATATTATACTCCACAATTTTTGGTAAAAAAAATGATTACGGAAGCTTATAACTTTGGAGAATCTGTCCTTGATCCATGTTGTGGTTCAGGAAATTTTCTAACAGAAACAGTAAAACATATTCTTTCTCAAGATGAACCTATAGAAAGAAAAATATCAGCAATTAATAACATATATGGATATGATATAAATCCAATCTCAATTTATGTGTCAAAATTAAATTTATTTTATTTGGTAAAAGATTTAACTGATGAAATTCATTTACACTTGTATGTTTTAGATTTTTTATTTCATAAAGAGAATGAAGTCAATATTAAATATGATTTAGTAATAGGAAATCCTCCATGGTATACCTATCGTGATATAGAAACTATTGAATATCAAAATAAAGTGAAAAGACTTTCTGAACAATTAGATGTAAAACCACTTCCAAAGAATTTACTGAACCTCGAAATTTCTACGCTATTTTTTGTTAAAGCAAACAGAACTTTTATGAAAGAAAAGGCGAAAATCTTTTTTGTAATAACAAAAGGAGTTATCACAGGCTCCCATGCTTCAAGATTTCGTAATTTTAAAGGATTTTCTAATCTAAAAATTTGGACATTTGATAGAAAAATCGAAGCATTATTTAATATTGATTTTATTTGTATATTTGGACAAAAATCGCAAGTATTCGAAAAAACAACAACAGAGATAATTAAAGCGTATCACTTTAAAATAAAAAGTAATATTGAGAAAATAGGATATTTTGAGGATCTTGAATTGAAATTAGACAGAGTAGACTTGTTAATACCCTATTCTGTTGAAGAAAAAGGGGGAAAAAGGTATACTAAGAAATTAATTTCACAGGTTAACTTAAAGAGTCTATACAAATTGGAAGAGAGTCATTATAAGAAATATTTTCATAAAGGAGCAGATTTAAATCCGAGAAATCTAATTTTCATAAAGCCAAGTAGAGTAGATAATTCATTAGTAAAAATAAATCCGGATCTGAGAATATTTAAAAGAGCTAAAGCTCCATGGAATAAGATTGAATTTGAAAATGAGATCATTGAAAGTAAATATATATTTAAAGTAGTAAAAAGCACAGAATTAGTTAAGTTTCATATATATGATTATTACCACGTTTTTTTACCATTTACAAAAACAAATTTTCACTTTGATTATGATGAATTAGAGAAATATGGTAAATTATTTTATGATAAAATAAATCAAGTGTATATCAAATATAAAAAAAAAACCACTAAACACCGATCCTTAATAGAAAATTTAGATCGATGGTCAAAATTGATCAACAAAAGACAATTATCGAAAATTAAAGTAGTATATAATAACTCTGGAGCTATATTGTATTCAGCTGTAGTACAAGGAGACTTCTTGATAACGGGAGATTTGTCTTTCTATGATACCGACAACTTGGAGGAAGCTTTTTACTTATCAGCTATTCTAAATTCTACTATGATGACAAAACAAGTGGATATAATTAGAAGTTCAAGGCATATCTTCAAGCTTCCACTAGAGTTTCCAATTAAAAAGTTTGATAAAAAAAACCCTAACCATCAGAAATTAGCTGAATTAGGTAAAAAGGGTCAAGAAATCGCAAAAAAAATAATTCAGAGTCATAAAGAAATGAAAGAAAGAACTTTTACTAAAGCTAGAATCCAAATTAATATTAATGAGAAATTGAAACCAATCTTTTCGCAAATCGACGAACTTTTACTAAATCAATTACAAGAGAGTAAAAATTTGAAATAAATTTCATTTTACTCTATTAAAATAAATAAGTGTTCTTATATTTATCACATATTATATACCTATTCAAATATGAAAAATTATATATTCAAGATACTTCTGATAGGGAATGGTGGAGCTGGTAAAACTTCACTTCTAAGAAGATATGTAGATGGTTTTTTCGATGAGAGTACTATTCATTTAAAAAATACATTCAATATGATAGATTATATTAAAACTTCTGCAGAAACAGGATACAATGTAGTCCCTGCATTTGAAATTTTAACAAAAAAATTAGTAAATCTATCCAAATATTAAACGTCTTTGATTATAAAAATGGTTTATAAAAAGGATGAACTTGTCTTTCTTGGATCTGGAGGGGGTCGACATCATATCAGAACTCAATTCAGGGCAACGGGAGGTATTATCTATAAATTTAATGGTATTCAATCCCATATAGATCCTGGACCTGGTGCAACCGTTCGAATTAACCAATTTAAGGAAGATCCTTTAAAAACAGAACTTTTTATTGTTACTCATGCTCATATCGATCATATGAATGACCTAAGCGTTATAATAGAAAGCTCAAGAGAAATTCTACATGATAGAAAATACAATTATTATAAAAAAGGGACATTGATTACTACGAGTGAAGTAATCAAATATACTTCTGATTACCATCTCAATATGCTTGAAAATATTGTGGAATTCAAAGCAGGAGACTCATACAATTATAAAGATGTCGAGATAATTGGTACAAAAAC
>JBHLRA010000089.1:0-11741 GCA_048883045.1 Candidatus Thorarchaeota archaeon
ATTTAATAATTGATTAAAATATCCAATAATTCTCAGTTTATTATCAAATCGATTAAAATCTGTTATAATTCCTTTTAATCCAGAGCCATTGTGATAAAGGAATTTATCAAATTTCATATCAACAATTCCAGTACTTCCAGGAAGGATTTCTTCTCCATTTATAAACTTAAATGGAGTAGTTTTTAAATCTACTACTGCATTATATTGAATTCCATTTCCTGGTTTTATCGTCTTATTTTTTGGTTTATAAAACTGATTGATAAATACTTTCGCTTGGATGTGGTTTTCCGATTTGTATGATCCTTGATTAATTAAAAAATTATCTCTACTGATATCTTCTGCGGAGATATTACCTTTCAATGCAAGACCAACCCTATCACCCTTAATGGCCGTTTTAAAATCTCGATCATGTTTTTGGATACTACGAATAATGACTTTTTTACTAGGTCCATTATATCCCGTTAATTCCAACATCTGACCAGTACTTACTCTTCCCTCCTTGATAATTCCTAAAATTACTGTTCCAATCCCTTTTACTGGAAAAGCATGATCTATCAAGATTTTTGTAATCCCATTAATTTCTACATTTACTTCTTGAGATTGTAAATGAAGTTCAATTATTTTCTTTTTCAATTTTAAGTAATCTTCTTTTATCCTTAAATCGATTATTTGTGTATCTTTTAAACTAGTTGTATCAAGAATTTTTTTAATCTTATCTCTTAAATCTAATAGTATCCATTCATTTTTTGAATTAATACCAGAAATTATTACTAAATCTTGAGTATTATATAACTGGTGAAATAAATCCATCCCTACTATAATTTCGCCAGCAATAGCGTTTAAGCCAATTTCTAAATCAATAACCAAAATATGAATATTAGTTAAGACCAGTGTTTGTAAAAAAGGCTTAATTTTATCGGGATAATCCAAAGGAGTCAAAGCACAAAATACTTGATTCAGCTCAGCATCAAGTCGATTGTAAAATTGAATATCTGATCTTGTACCAGGAGCACCTAATGCTTGTCCAATAAGTTTGTTATACTCTAAATTTTCCCCAAAAATTCCTACAATAAAATTATGTTCCACAGATTCACTCATTAAATCTGAAAAATGTGTACTGAAACTAAAGTTTTACGATTAAAAAGGAAAAGTTTAAATTTTACATTTTTACCACTAATTTTTAATACTTAATTTATACAATTAAAAAATTTAAAATTAAATTTACCATTAGTTTATTATCATGGTTAGAAATGCTAAGGTAAATCAAGTAATTTTAATCATTTTAGATGATATACGGGCTGAACATTTATTTGGTTTAATGAATGAGGGTAAGCTTCCAAATATTAAAAAAATAGCAGATAATGGAATTTCATGTTCCAATTGTGTTACCTCTTATCCCGCTATTACTTTTCCATGTTATGGAAATATAGTTACTGGCTCTTACTCAGGATATTTTCCTAAAGAAGGAAATGCTGTTCCTTTATACCATTGGCTAAATAGAACAGATCCACCATCAACAAGTAAAAAGCCACCTTTTTTTCGTAATTATTCAGATAGATCGACAGTATTAAGAATAAACAAAGATATCGGAAAAAATGTAAAAACAATATTTGAACAAGCTCCTGAAGGGAATAATTTAAGTTCATTTTGTTTCTTGTATCGGGGAGCTTATTTTACAGTATCTAGAGTAGTTTCTGATGTAGAGGCTATATTTAAGAGCATTTCAAATGGTTTTGCAAATCCTAGTATGTATTTCTCTAATAATGAAGTTCCATTAATAAGCGTAGGTTATGTAATGCATACAGATGATATTATGCATGAAAAAGGATTTGAACATCCTGATTACATCAATCTAATTGTTAATTGCGACAAATACATAGGAAATTTAATAAATACTTTGAAAAAAACCAGATATTATGATTCTACAGCAATTGGTCTAATTACGGATCATGGCAACTTTAAAGCAAAAAAAATTGTTGACCTTGAATCATATTTTCAACGAAAAGGATTAATACCTTATAATCCCGAAAAAGGAACGGGAGATTTTGATTGTAATACTGGATCAATGGGTTTTTTTAACTTTCCTGGAGATACATGGCACCATCATCCTTCTATTAAACAGATGCAGAAATTTACAGTTAGTGGGATGAATAAGCAGGAATTAAATCTTTTTAATGTTCTATGGGAAATTCCTGGAGTCAAATATATGTACTATAGAGATGATAATAATAAACCGGATAAAGGAGTAATTCACATTGAACATTTAGAAAAAGATTCCAGAAAAAAAAGACATGGAATGATAGAATATCGTGGTTTTGGGAAAGATCAACAAACCAAATATACATTTGAAGGCAATGATTTTTATCAATACAGCGATAACGAGAAATCAGCAAAAATTCTGGATAATAAGTTTCATACTTTGGAAGAATGGTTAGAAGCTACAAATCATATCAACTTCCCTATAATAATTGATCAGATTCCACGCTATTTTAAAAATCCCAGATCATGCGATATTATTATTTCGACGTTAGGGGAATATGGTTTCAATTATGATCATGGAGTAACTCAAAGTGCCTCTCCCTTCAGTCATGATATTGGAACTAGAGAATGTATGATAGTTCCATTTATTATTGGAGGTTCACCTGAGCTTCCACAGAAGGAATTGAAATATTGTAAAACAATAGATATGGTTCCAACTCTATTAGAATTATTAGGAATTAAACCACATTCAAGTGTTATTGGAAAATCTGTTTTTAATTATCCTTAGAATTTCTTGTTAATTTTTTTTTAAATAAAATGATAAATAAAACACTTTTTGGACAGAAGTTTCAAAAGTATTCCAAAAAATAATTTTTATTAACATCCTTAATCTAATTTGAGATATGATAAAAAGAAAAAAACAAGACATTAGTAAACTAGCAACTTCAAAAAGAGAATGGTCTCGTTTGAGGCGTATACCTAGATTAGTGGTTTATGGTTTTGGTATAGTTACACTTTTTTGGTATTTTTGGTGTGTAATTGGTTTAATCATTGGAGTACTATATTATATTTTCTTAAAAGATAATGCTTGGAAGCGAAATGGAATTGTTTTAGCAATTGCAATTGGATTTGTCACAGTTTTTGTACATTTTTACCATGAGATTGCACCTCTTACCATTGTAATTTGGTATTCTGTAATTTTTATTATATCTTACTCTATATACATACTTTTTTTAGAGATTTTAAAGAGAAGGAAGATTACTGTAAAAAAAATAATTCAATGGTCCCAGAGTTATAATAAATTATCACGGAGGACACATAAAGCAATTGAATTAGTGGTAATACTCATCCCCATTACCTTATGGACTTCTGTGAGTATTGATTTAGGAGTAATGTTTGATAATAATCCGAGGCTATTATGGGTGAATACACCTACTATGGTTGATCTTAATGATCCATTTGAAGTAACAGTTGAAGTGTGGGACAGTTTTGAACGTTTAAGTGCTGTTTACAAAGGACAAGTTGAATTCTCAATAAAATCATATAATTTGAGCACCTATAGTATAATCACAAATCCTCAAGCTAATTTACCTGATTCATACACATTTACGGGACAACTAATAGGGTCTGATATTGCTTATGAAATTAGAGATGGTAAAGATAATGGAAGGCATGTGTTTCAAGCTAGTATTAACACACCAGGTTTTCATTATATTTTAGTAAATGATAGCGTAACTAGAAATACATATTATAGCAATCCTATTATGGTGAGTAATTATACCTCATCAAATCCTTTTATAGCATGGGGCGATCTTCACACTCATTCTCAACTTTCTGATGGGACAGGAACAGCAGATCATTCTTTTTACTATGCAAAACATATCGCATGCCTAGATTTTAATGCTCTAACAGATCATGCTGAAATTATGATGTTCAGTCCTTGGTCACTTAACATTCTTGAAGATAGTACTAATAATTGGTATGAACCTAATAATTTTGTTACGTTCCACGGTATAGAATGGACTTGTGTTAAGACAGGTCATTATGTTTGCATTTTTAGTGGTGATACCTTATTAAAGTCACCTATACTCGACTCATACTTTACTGTTAGGACTCCCCAAGCTCTTTGGAATGTTCTTGATGACTTTACATTATCCCATGGTGTAAGGGCATTAGCATTACCGCATCATTCAACCAAAGAAGCTTATATTCAGGATTGGACATATACTAATCCAAAATATGTTAAAATAGCAGAAGTATCTTCTGTTCATGGTGAGTTTCTCTTTGAGCAGCGCCATGAATTAAATTATGTAGGTGCTATAGATCCACCTCCAAACTATACTAATGGTTCCTCTGTAGTTGATGCATTTACTATGGGATATAGGATGACAATGTATGTTTCTAGCGATGAGCATGATGGTCATCCAGGCCATAGTCTTAGTCATACTAGAGCTTATATTGGACATCAACGTCCTTTTAGTTTATGGCATACTCGAAATGAACATCCATATCCAGGAGGATTAACTGCTGTTTATGTAAATAATCTTACAAGAGAAGGTGTTTTCAGTGGATTGGAAAACCAAAGAATTTATGCAAATTCTGATCATGGACGCCCATTTCTCATATTCAATATCAATGGAACAAGTGTAGGAGATGGTTCAACTTTTATAGCAGGCAGTTCAACTGAACATAGAGAAATAAATGTATTTCTGGCTCAAGATGGAGCACCTGTGGCATTAAAATCTAAATCTGCTTCAGTTACCCCAAATTGGATTCCCAATTGGAATGCAGATATTGAAATTATTAAAAACGGGGAATTATGGCACAATGAGCAGATATCTTCACCAATAATTAATATTTCTATAATAGATGATGAACCCATTATAGGGACTACATATGAAAAGAGTTGCGTCAAAATAGGAAATAATTACTATATAAACCAATACAGTGATAATCCTATTGATCCTAGCACTCTCCATACAAATGGTTTTGACTATTATTTAATTCGTGTGGTAGGAGAAAATGGTAGAACGTCTTATGCAGGACCAATATGGGTTGAGTATTAAATATTTTTACTTATTGATAATATTCAATTAATTTTTATTAAAAAAATCTTTAACAAATTTAATTAGGATTTCTGAGTAAATGGTATTTGAGATGAAAGCTAATAATATTATAATTGTCCCACATACTCATTGGGACAGGGAATGGTATTTAACTTTTCAAGAGTTTCGTGCAAGATTAGTTATAATGATGGATAAGTTATTAAATATTCTTAAGACGGATCCAGATTATAAAAGTTTCACACTGGACGGTCAAGTTATTGCTTTAGAGGATTACTTAGAAGTTAGACCTGAAAGGGAACATGAAATTAAAGATTATGTAAAACAAGGAAGACTCTCTATTGGTCCAATGTATGTTCTTCCTGATGAGTTTTTAGTTAGCGGAGAATCCATCATTAGGAATCTTATGATTGGACATCAAATTGCAAGAAGATTCGGAAGAGTTATGAAAGTGGGGTATATCCCTGATCCTTTTGGTCATATAGCTCAACTCCCTCAAATTCTTCAAGGATTTGAAATTCCATCTGTGATGTTTAAAAGAGGTTTTGGAAATGAATTTGAGGAAAATAATCTGAGTATGGAATTTATATGGAATGCTCCTGGAGAAGCAGCATCTCTTCTATCAATTTTTCTAAGATTTGGATATGATTCATTATTATTTTTTAATACCAAAACAATTAAAGGAAAATATTTACCAGCTTTACGAACTATTAAATTTGCCATCCAAAGATTTGAGGAAGTTATAGTTACTCCTTATATTTTACTTAATAATGGTTCTGATCATCATGAAGCCCTTCCTGAAATACCTAAAATAGTGAAGCAATGGAACAATCTAAATCCCGATAAAAATCTGGAACAAGCTGATTTCGAACATTATGTTAATAAAGTTTTAGAATCCAAACCAGATTTAAACAAGTTCCAAGGAGAATTAAGAGGCGGAAGGTTCGAGCATATATTATCAGGTGTTTTATCAGCTCGTATGTGGATAAAACAAAGAAATACTGCTATAGAATATCAATATGAAAAATACACTGAACCAATATCAGCTATAACTTGGATCTTAGACAAATTCAAAAAATTTATTTACCCAAAAGATTATATCTTGACAGGTTTGAAGTGGCTTCAAAAGAATGCTCCGCATGACTCTATTTGTGGTTGTAGCATAGATCAGGTTCATGATGATATGATAACTAGATTTGATTGGGCAGAACAAATTGCAGACGAAATTTTTAAGGATTCTTTCTCTTATTTAAGTGATCTTATAAATACTGATTCTAAATATAAACATCTTAATATATTATTAGTATATAATCCGCTTCCTTGGCAACGTAAAGACGTTGTCAAGGTTAATATTATAGCTAACAAAACAGGTGGAGAAAAATTTCCATATAGTATAAAAATTATAGACTCTGATGGTAAAGAAATTGAATACCAACATCGTTTTGTTAAAGAAGAACCGAGATTTACCCGAACGACAGATGTGAGTCATAATTTCACATTTTTAGTTGATATACCTGCATTAGGTTTTAAAACATACTATGTTGTTCCAGTAGAATCTGAAAATGAAATTACTTTCAAAGAAGATGATACTTTTAAAATTACACGAGATTACTTAGAAAATATATACTACAAAATTAATATAAAATCAAATGGGTTCATTGATATACTTGATAAAGATACAGGGATTTTGTATGAAAACATTTGTGAATTTGAGGATATGGGAGATTGGGGTGATGAGTATGACTTTTCTGGCCCTAGAGAAAATCAAATAGATATGCGATTCACTACTGAAGATGCAGCTGTTTTTGAAAGGTCAGTATATATTGATGGTCCAACCCAAAAAACGTTTAAACTGAGGTTAAACTTAAAGCTCCCTTACTCTCTAACAGAAGATCGATATAATAGAGAAGAATATCTTGTTGATAATAAAATAACGATATTTATCTCCTTATATAAAGAGATTAAAAGAATAGATTTTAATATTGAACTAGAAAATGATAGCAGAGATCATCGACTACGTGTTTTATTTCCTACAAAAATAAAATCAGATACTGTAAATGCTGATGGTCATTTTTATGTAGTTCCTAGAAAAGTTAAATTACCTATGGCAGATAACTGGACTCAAAAGCCTTTGCCAATGAATCATCAAAAGGATTTTGTTTCAGTCAGCGATAATTCAGCAACTTTTGCGGTATTAAATAAAGGATTACCCGAATATGAAGCTAAAATTAATGAGGATAAGAGCATTACATTTGCAGTAACCCTTTTACGATGTGTTGAATGGCTATCCCGTGATGATTTTGCTAGTAGAATGTCTCATGCAGGTTCAGGTTTTAAAACTCCAGGAGCACAATGTCTTGGCAAGCATTCATTTGAATTGTCAATTATTACCTCATCAAAATCAGACTGGCTAGCATCGGAAATACACCTTAGAGGAAAGGAGTTTAACAATCCATTAAGACCTTTCTTTCCAGCAATGGCTTATAGTCCTTTTAGAGTTTCAGATAAAGTTATGTTAAAACCAACTGGAATTATGTCTTATTATTTTATACCTAAAAAGAAAATTTTTGAGCCTTATCTTCCAGTTGCTATTAGTTTTCTTAAAATTGATAATAAAGGAATAGTATTAAGTGCATTAAAAAAGTCAGAGGAAGGAGATAATCTAATTATTAGAGTCTATAATATAACATCTAATCCTCAAAAAGCAAAATTGACATTTTATGAGAAAATTTTAATTAAGAATGCCGAAATTGTAAATTTCCTTGAAGAAAAGCCACAAAATGAAATTAAGGCAAAAATAAATAATTTTGTGAATAATACACTTGAATTATCAATGGACCCACATGTAATTGCTACGTTTAAAATAAGATTTGATTTGGTAGAGTGAATGTAAAATGTGGAAGCAGAAAATTTTAGATTTAACTAGCAAATTTCTACTATTTATCTCCAATAAGCAAGAATTAATTATTTCTATGCATCTTTTCCTATCTATTTTCTTGATTTCTCGGATAATTTCACCCATAAAAATCTAATCACAGTAGAATGAATATAAATAATTGTTTTATTGTGATTTTTTTTTCTCTAGTATTTAAGATTATTGAAAATCTGATATTCTTTTTATTTTAACAAAATATTTACATTTTACTAATAATAGAATCGTTGTCTTCAATGAAATTTACAGAATATGCAAAGAAATACATTCCAAAAATAAATAATTCGATTGAAAGTATTTACGATAGGAAATTAAAAAATCTAGAAAACTCATTTTTAAAAAGTTATTATTCAGAATTAAAAGATTATTTTTTATCAGGAGGAAAAAGAATAAGACCATTATTGTGTATTGCTACTTTTAATGCTTTTAGTAAAGATAAAAGTCAAAATATTATTTTACCTAGTGTTGGAGTAGAATTTCTTCACAATGCTTCTTTAATTCACGATGACATTATTGACAAGGATGATTTTAGAAGAGGAAAACCAGCATTTCATTTCAGATTTCTTAAATATCATCAAAAGTATAAATTTAAAAAAATGACGGATTATGATTTTGGAAATTCAATCGGAATTATTGGTGGTGATTCAGCCTTTTTTTTAGGATTAGAAGCTTACTTTCTTAGCGATTTTGATAAAGAGCTTAATATAAATGCTATTAATTATTATGAACAAGCTTTTATTGAAATTGCGAATGGTGTTCTAATTGAAACTGATATGGTAAATCAGAGAAATCTGACAATTTCAGATTATATTGAAATGATTTCACTAAAAACAGGAGCTTTAATTGAAAAATCTATTTTAATTGGAGCAAACTATGCTAGAGTAGAGGAAAAGCTAAAGAAATATCTATCGACTTATGGGTATAATCTTGGGATAATTTTTCAGATAATAGATGATATATTAGGAACTTTCGGGGATGAAAAGAATACTGGAAAGCCTATAGATTCAGACATATTAGAGGGAAAAAAAACATGTTTATTGATTGAAGCGTTAGATAAATTGGAAGAAAAAGATAAAGTTAGACTAGAAGGAATAATTGAAAATCCGAATATATCAAAAGAGGATGTTCAAGAAGTTAGAGATTTATATCTTAAGGCAGAAGTCCTGAATTCATGTAAAGAGTTAGCAAAGTCATATTATAATGAAGCAAAACTCTCACTTGACAAATTAAGTAATAATATTAATCAATCCGAATTTGAATTCTTTGAAAATTTATTAGATTTCGTCCTTGAAAGAGAATTCTGAACAAAATAAATGTGTAAAATATCCTATTTACCAGGTTCAAATGGGTATAACTTCTGTAAAATGTAAGATCAATTGAAAAAAAACGAACGAAGTATAATTATTTATTACTTTACTGGAATTTCCAAGGCAAAAATCGCTATAAAGGCACTTGATACTAGAATGGATGGTTATTTAAAAAAACTCTTTGATATATCTGATTTTAATGATATTTTAGCTTAATTAGACCAAAAAGCTATTATTTAAGTACCTGAATTTTAAAGAAAATTGTCTTTGTATTTTTATAACAAATTGAAATCTTAATAAAAATTAATAAATTTGTAAATAATAATAAATTAATAAAGCCGCTTCAAATTATTTCGAGTCATTTATAGAGGTTATTTATTGAAAGTACTTAAAGATATTTGGATAATAGAAAGATCTGGGATAGTAGTATTTCATAGAGAATATGATAAGGCTCTGCCACCTCAACTCTTTGGAGCAATGATGACTGCGCTAAACCACTTTGCCGAACAATTAACGGAGGGAGGTTTGTCTAATTTTGATTTACAAAATACGAGATTTACTTTGATTAAGCAAGGTGGACTTATTTTTGTTGCGATTTCTTCTAAAACATTCAAACAAAAAAAAGTAAATAAAGAATTGAAAAAAGTCTCAAATAAATTTATTAACCTTTATGCTGATAAATTAGAATCCTTTAAAGGGAGGTTGGGTGTCTTTGATGAGTTTGAGAAGGAAATTGAGGATTCTATAGAAAAAAAGTCTTAACAAATTGGATTATTAACTTATTATGCTTATGAAGGATTGATATTATTGATTTATCCATTGATATAATTCACCTAATAATATCCTTTTCTTATTATTACTTTTGACATCACCTATTTTTCCAATATTCATTAACCATAGCGAGGATCTTAACTCTTGCTTTAATGTTTTTATTTCTTTAATAGTATTTAATTGAGAATTGTGGGTATAATCTTGCCACGCGGTCTTTAGAAATTTAAATGCAAAACCCCCTATATCAGCGCCTAAAACAATTGATTTGGCAATATCAACTCCAGATCGTAAACCACCAGTTGCGATTATTAATTTTTTAGATACTTTCCTAACGTTTATTATACTAACTGGTGTAGGAATACCCCACTCACGAAATGTATTGGCAATCTTTCTAGTATATGCTTCAAAACTACTTTCATCTCGGAGTGACTCTATAGCAGCAAAACTAGTGCCTCCAGTTCCTCCAACATCGAATCCGTCAAATCCAAGTAAATCAAGTTTTTGAGCTAATTCTCTGTTGAATCCTGTCCCAACTTCTTTAGCTATGATGGGAATATTTACTTCTTTTCTTAATTCTCTAAATTTTACCTCAAAATTTTTATAAGAAATATTGCCATCACTTTGGACAAGTTCATGTAAAGCATTAAAATGTATTGCCATGACATCAGCATCAATCATCTCTATACATTTCTTAAAATTTTCTAAATCAAATTTAGGATCACATATTTGACCAATTCCCAAATTGCCTATGATGGGGATTCTGGGTGCGACATCACGCACAACTTTGAACGAGTCAATTGTTGAAGGATCTTCTAATCCTATTCTTTGACTACCAACACTCATAATAATATTCTCCGATTTAGCAGCATAAGCTAAAATTTTATTAATCGCTTTAGAGATTTCATGTCCTCCTGTTATTGCTGAAATGCAGATAGGTGCGGATATTTTTTTATTAAAAAAATCAACAGAAAGATCAATATCTTCTAACTCAAATTCTGGTAAAGGATGGTGAAGTAAATTAATATCATCAAAATAGTTTTTTACGTGCTGCACATTATGTTCTAGAGGTATTTTTATGTGTTGAATCTTTCTGTTGTATAATTTATTTATAATGCCTCCCTCAGAAATGGGTTCAATAGTCGTGCATTCTAAATATTGATTATTTAAGGCCTTAAAAATATTCTTATTTTTGATTCCATTAATAATTTGAACAGGAATATTAAATTTTATAATTTCTTTGATAGTTTCTAATTTACCTTTTATACCACCAGTAACATCTATTTTTTGGTCTAATTTTGCCAATTCTAAATTATCTAATTCGTTAGATTTTAATTTTAAAGCTAACTTCTTGTTTCCATTATCTTTAATATATATCCCATCCTCCTCGATAGCGAATATAATTTTTGTGATCTTATATTTTTGAAGCTTCTCGCATAATTTTAATATAATTTGGTCTCCAGAAAGAATAGTAAATGAATTATCCCAACTTAGAAGAATGTCACCATAAAGAATTGGTATAATTCCCATTTCAATCAATTTTTTTATAGGGTCAATAGATTTTAAAAAAATTTGATTAAAATCCTTTATAAATATACTAGAAGGTTGAATTGAAACTGCGGGATATCCCTTATCTAAAAACTGATTAATTATAATTGAATTGAATTTATTCATAGCTTGATGTGTTTTGGA
>JBHLRA010000090.1:0-11702 GCA_048883045.1 Candidatus Thorarchaeota archaeon
GGAAGATTAAAAATAGCTGAAAAGGTTTTTTCTAATAATCTTATTACTGAAGAGGAACGCTTAGCGCTTTATACTTGTACATTATGTGGATTGTGTGATTTAACTTGTCAACAAGAAATTCAGATATCAGAGATTATTCTATCATCAAAAATTAGGCTTGTAGATGAAAATAAAGCACCATTAGAAATACATAATAAAATTATAAAAGGTATTATTGAAAAAGACAATTCTGTTGGTGGAACTCCAGAAGAGAGATTAAATTGGTTGACTGAAAGTTATAAAACAAAAGAACTATTCGAAAAGAAAGATTCAGATACACTGTTATTTTTCGGATGCATGTCTTCTTTTCGTATAACTGAAAGTGCTCTTGCTCCCTATGAAATACTAAAACTTGCTAAATATGATTTTAAAATTTTAGAAAAGGAACCGTGTTGTGGAGAATATGTATATTCCGCGGGAAATCTTAATCTAGCTAAGAAGATTTTTCAAGAAAATATTGAACTTTTTAAGAGAATAGGAATAAAAAATTTGATAGTCACATGTGGAGGTTGTTTATATGCTTTTGATAAAGTATATAGAAAATATTTTGAAGACTTTAATCTAAATGTGAAACATATAATTGAAGTTATTTATGAATTGGAAAAAAATAACAAACTTACATTAAAACCATTAAATAAACAAATTACATATCATGATCCTTGTCGTGTAGGGAGAAAATATAAAAGTGGGCCTCTATACTCTGAACCTCGAAAGCTTTTAAATAAATGTGGAATAGAAGTCAAAGAATTATCTACTGATCCAGAAGAATGTCCTTGTTGCGGAGCAGGTTCCGGAATTAGAGGTGTTGAGAGTAGTATTTGTATTAAAATAGGTAAAGAATTATTCAGCAATATCGAAACTAAGGAAATAGTTACCTCTTGTCCTCTATGTGTATTTAATTTTAGATATGTTAACTATAAGAATCAAATGGATAAAGAAAGTAAATATATAACTGATTATATTTTAGATTCAATGAAAAAATAAAAAAAAGTTAACCTCTATAATCTAAAATTATTACAGCATCCACAAATAGTTCGTAATTTTCATCTTCGTCGAAATCATGTATAACAACCTTTTCTACCTCATCAAGTTCTCCTTTTATCTCATTTAGCTCTGATTGATTTATAATTTTTACATCAGACTGCTTTAATTTCTTCGCGATTTCCACAGTTCCAGGTATTTCTTTTGCAGAAGTTAATAATATTACTCTCCCGGTATATTCTGTTAATTTCAGCGCTAATTCTAAAGAATCGTCCCCCGTATCAACAATCAATGTTCTCTTCTCTCTTAAATCTTCAAGGTTGGGTACTTCTAGATAAACTCCTTTTCCTTTGAATTCATCAACCCCCAGAATTACTCGCACTTCAAGTTGGCATGAAGTAACTACTTCTATATCTGGTTGTGTACCCTCTCGGTAATTATTTATAGCCGCTTTTAAGGCATCTGCAGCTAGATTTGAACAATGCATTTTGATAGGAGGTAAACCATCCAATTCATCTGCAACATCGCTTCGAGTAATTTTATATGCATCATCAAGCGTCATACCTTTAGCCATCTCAGTAACCATTGATGAAGTCGATACTGCTGATCCACAACCAAAAGTTCTGAATTTAATATCATCAATTATATCTTCGCCTTTATCATTTTTCCCTACTTTTATAAATATTTCCATTAAATCTCCACATACAGGATTTCCAACCTTTCCATATCCATCTGGGTTCTCAATCTCCCCTACATTTCGTGGATTTCGAAAATGGTCCATTACTTTATCTGTATATTTATGTACACTCATTTAATTTTCCTCCTTTTGTAATTTATTTAATAAATCTGAAGGTGTAAGTGGTGATAATATTCTTAACCTTCTTACTATTCCGGGTAATACTTCTATTATCTTATCAATATCTTTTTCTTCAGTAAATCTCCCTAGAGTTAATAATAAACTCCCATGTGCCTCCTCATGTAAAAGTCCACATGAAATAAGAGTATGGGATGGTTCTAGAGTCTTTGAAGAACAAGCAGAACCAGTTGCGACTTCAACATTCTCGTCCTTTAAGGAGAGAAGTAAAGATTCACCTTCAATGTAATCAAACCGGAAATTAGCATTATGTGGCGTCCTTTTCTCAGGATGCCCGTTTAAATATGATTTAGGAATTTTTAAAACTTCCCTAATAAGTTTATCTCTAAGAATTTTTAATCTTGTAGCTTCTTCATTTATTTCTGCCTTCATTATTTCAGCTGCTTTAGCAAATCCTACTATTCCAGACATATTTTCTGATCCAGATCTCATACCCTTCTCTTGACCTCCTCCAATAAGTATAGGATTTACTCTAACTCCTTTTTTTAAATATAAAGCTCCTACACCCCTTGGACCATAGATATCGTTTGATGATAATGTTAGTAAATCAAAAGGTACTGCTTGCACATCAATAGGTATAGTGCTTTCACTAGCTACAGCATCAGAATGAAACCAAATGTTATTATTATGTGCAACTTCTGCAATTTCTTCTACAGGCTGGATAGTCCCGATTTCATTACTAGCTGTAGAAATTGATATCAAAATTGTCTTATCATTTATGAGACGTTCTAATTTTCCAAGGTTAATCATGCCAAATCTATCTACTGGAACTCTACTAACTCTAAATCCTTGTCTCTCTAAATATTTACCAATATTTATTATTGAAATATGTTCAATTTCTGATATAATGATATGATTTCCTTTTCTTTGGTTTCGAAGAGCAGCGCCAATTATTCCTAAATTATTTGATTCAGTGGCCCCAGATGTAAATATTATGTTGTCGGGACTTGGAGCATTAATAAACTTAGCAATTTTAAGTCGAGCTTTATCTAAAGAATTAGTAGCGTTATATCCATAATTATGCAATGACGACGGATTTCCAAATTCATTAGTGAAATATGGTTTCATTGCCTCAAATACACGAGGATCCACTGGTTTAGCTGCTTGGTAATCCAGATAAACACTCATCTCTTACACCCTATTTAATTACTTCAATTTTTTAAAAATAAATACTAAATCATCGCCATCTTTACTAAATTCTACTACCTTGGTATCAGTTCTTTTTGCCCATCTCTTAAGATCCTCTTCAGCAGCAGGATCGTCAGCAATAACTTTAAAACATTGTCCTACACTAAGAGTCTCACTTAAATTTCTTACTTCAAATAATGGTTCTGGACAGAATAAACCACGAGTATCTAATTCTTCATCAATTGTAATCCCTCTATTTTCCTCATAACTCAATTTAAAAACCTCTTTAAAATGATTCTATTTTTTAATTTTCCTTGAGTTATAAACGATTTAAAAAGAGTATAAATCTTCTTATTATAATTTAGTAAATTTTAGTCTAATTAAAAAAATTATATAAAATCCATAAAAAAAGATAATTATATTTTATAAATCTTAAAAATTAAAAGCTTAGAAAAGCTGAATTTAAATAGAAAGGGTACTAACTTCCAGCTAAACGTTTAATATGTTTTACACCATCAACAGCGTCATCTGCAAAATCATCAGCTCCAAGTCTTTTTGCAAGCTCCATATTCAAAGGAGCACCACCAACAATTAATTTTACATTATCACGTAACCCAGCAGCTTTTAATGCTTCATGAACTTCTTTTATATTTTCAACGGTCATGGTTAATAAAGAACTTAAAGCAATTATAGTAGCTCCAGTTTCTTTAACCTTTTCAACTATTGTGTTCTCATCGACATCCATCCCTAAGTCAAGCAATTCAAAGCCAGAACTTAAGAGAAGAGAGCCAAGTATATTTTTTCCAATATCATGATTATCTCCCTTCACGGTAGCAATAATTATCTTTACTTTATCCTCTGTTTTGTCCGCAGCCTCTAATGCAGGCTTCAAAACAGCAAAAGCTTCTTTCATCGTTTCTCCTGCGAGAACGAGTTCTGTTAGATAATATTCTTTTTCTTCATAACGGCGCCCTACTTCATCCATTCCTTTTGTTAAGGAATTTAATATATCAAACGCATCTTTACCCTCATTTAAAGCTTCTTTTACAGCATCTGCAATATCATCAACTTCCAATTCAATTACTAATTCTGTAAGTTTTTCAAAATCCATAAAAATCTCTTTCCTTTAAGAATATTTCACAATATTATTAATATAAATTAAAATTGTCCTTTAAATCTTATTTTAATATTAATTTATATTAGACACAAAGAACGGAATCTTAATTTAAAAAAAGAAGATCGAGGGAGATGAGAAAAAAAAAATCTTAAAAGTCTAAGATTTCACAAAATTTAGATAGTTACCATTTTAATTAGGAAATTCCTCATTAAAGTATATGTCACATTAATTTTAGGGGATATTATTTGTATTTTCTCAATCTTCCCTCTAGTTTATAAGTATGATACTTTTGTATTTAAACTTAATCGCACTTTTTTACTATTCCTTAACTTCGAATTAAATTAGTTTTAAGATATTACTGTATTGTATTAATTTTGACGCTAAAGATTTAAATAAGAAATTATTATAAAAACCGTGCCAGAAAATGAAAATACTTTTGAGGATATAAATCAAAAAAGTTCAAAAGAAATAAATGAAAATATATCAGAAATTAAACATTCAGCAAACAATAATATAAAGTATGCTATTTATTGTGAAGAATTAGTTAAAGATTATGAGATTGGTGACTTTATAGTTCGAGCTGTTGATAATATCTCTCTCTCAATCTTCAATGGAGAATTCTTGGTTATCAAAGGTCCTAGTGGAGCTGGTAAAACTTCGCTTCTAAATCTATTAGGTGGATTAGATTTTCCTAATAAGGGAGTTATTTACAATTTTGGGGTTAAGATCTCAGATATGGAGGAAGAATCTTTAACGACATGGCGTTTAGTAAATTCAGGATTTATTTTTCAGAATTATAATCTAATTAGCACATTAACAGCCGAGGAAAATATTATGTTTCCGATGAATCTTTCAGGTGTTGACTTTAAAAGACAAAGAGAACGCGCAACAGAATTATTGAGAAAAATGGGACTTAGCGATAGAAGAGAGCATTTACCTTTTCAATTATCTGCAGGTGAACAACAAAGAGTAGCAATCGCAAGAGCATTAGCAAATAATCCACCAATGATTATTGCTGATGAACCAACAGCAAATTTAGATAAGAACACAAGTAAGTTCATTCAAGAGCTTTTTACAGAATTAAAAGATAAAGTTAGGACAATTATTGTAGCAACTCATGATGATTTTTTAATAAGCTTGGCTGATAGAGTTATTACATTTGATGATGGAAAAATAATAAAAGAAGATATAATGAAAGAAATGGAAAATTAGGAATTAAAATATAAGATGTCCGCTCTCGATTTTGCACTAAAAGACCTTTACAGGAAGAGACAATCAAATTATCCATTTCTATTAATTATTACTATAATTATTGCGCTTACAGAATTTTTAATATATTTTACGTCATCATTAGGTTTAAACATTTTTGTTCAAAGTTCTTTTGTGAATAGATTTTATTTCTCTGGAGGAATTAATTCCATCTATAAACAATTCAACTCTTTAATCCAAATATTTTTAGTAATTTTAACAATAGCAATTGTAATTACTGTAACGACTACACTAGTTATTTCTAAAAAAAGAGACATTGCAATCATGAAAGCTTTAGGAACACTCCCCAGAAAATTATATAGCTTTTATTTACTCGAAAGTTATATTCTATATTTTATTGGATTTCTATTTGGATTGATCCTAGGATTAGTTTCTTTTGGAATTTTTGCTTTGATAATGATTATCTTTAATTTTCCAATTGTTGTACAAATCGATTTAATTTATACCCCGATTTTGTTTTTTTGTTGTATTCTAGGTATTTTTTTCGTTACAGGATATACTCTTAGGAAAATTGGAAGGCAAAATATTATAAATACTTTCTCGAAAGATATTCCATATGATTATAATGCCTCTAAACAAATAAAATTTATCCCTAAATGGTTAGTCTCAATAGGATTTAATATGAAAATAGCTGTAGTAAATACTTTGAGGAAAAAGGGAGAATTTAAGAGATACTTATTAACATTTTCAATAATTGGTATAGTGATTTTTACTTTAGGTTTGGGGACAATTGTTTTAAAGACATCAACTCAGGAGTGGATTCATAAGTCTCAAAATGAAAATGTAATAGTAATTGGACACATTGATGTTCTAAATAATTATTCATCAATGTATAGAATGTATTCTGACCCTAATTTACTTATTGAAGAGTCTAATATTAACTTCTTAGAATCCCATTATTTATTTAATCTAAGTGATATTAATGAATTATTTACAATTGAAGAAGTCGAAAAAATTGATGAAAGATTAATAAATTTTTATAGTGTAGAAGAAGTTCCCGGAATTATTATACATGAAGATGATACATACGATATTATAGGACAACATAGAACAGACAATATTCCACTTATTGGCCTTAATCCTGATAATCTAATTCAAAACTTTGAGACTGAAGGAATATTTTTTACAAATGAGGATGCTTATTTTAATATAACTATAGGAGATGGTCTAGCTAATAATTTGTTTGATCACGCATTATATCAAAGTTTAAGACTTAATTCAATTGGGTCAACATTTCACATTAGTGGTATAGTTATTGATAGTTTTTATGCAGGATGGGCAGGTTATGTAGGATTAGATATTATTCAGCAAGCACTAAACTTAACATCAGAAATTAATCTCGTATCAATAAAAATACAAGATGGTGCGTATACCATGATAAAAGATTCACTTGAAAATATTTCAAATTCTATTGGAGAAAATTTCAGTTACTTAAAATTAGATGATATTTTTCAAAGTAATTTAGATTTGTTGAATAATTTATCACTTTACCCGATATCTTTGATTATAGTGATTTCAATCTTAAGTGTATTATCCTTATATAACTATCAGAAAGCAGGGATAATGGAAAAAGCAAAAGATTTCCTAATTATGCGTGCTATTGGCTCAAAAACTAGATCTTTGAAGAAGATTCTTTTTTTAGAATCATTTTTTATTCTCCTACCATCTTTAATTTTAAGTTTAAGTATAGGAATGATAGTAAATTCCTTATTTTTATTTAGTCGGGTATTTTTACCCCCTTTATATTTGCCTTTTTTAGTTTTTCTAATTTTGTTAGCAATTTTTATTATATTTAATTTTTTAAGCCTTTTTCCGATTATTAAGAAAATTAATAACTTTTCTGTAAAAGATTTTACAATGTATTAACGATTTTATTTGAAAAAATTGAAAATGTTAAAATTGATTATTAGACATTTATAAGTTAAATTTTAATTTCTGAAATTGTATTAATATATTAGTTTCTAATAAAATGGTGATTCTTTTCTATGACTGAGGATATTTTAAGAAATAAAATCAGAGAATTAGAATCAGAATTAGAGAAAAGGGATCAAGAAATCGAACGTCTTGATGATATTATTGAAGAACTACAAGATAAAATAATAGAATTGGAAGATCTTAGAAAACTAGAAGAGGGAGCAAATAGTAAAAGTAAAAAAATACAAGCTGCAGAATCTAGATTTGCATATGAACTTGAAGAAAAGGATAGGCAAATACGCGATTTAAAAAATAACATGGGGTTCATGAGAAAAGAAAAATTTCAATTTCAACAAGAATTAGAAAGATTAAAGTCCGAGAGTAAGGAATCCTCTGTTATTAGAGTAGAAGATTTAAGAAGTAAACAACCACTTAATGCTTTAGTAAAGGATTTACAAGAAACTGTTAATAAACAACGCTCTATTATCAATACATTGAAGGTTAACAGTTCTAATAGTGAAGATTTCGTTGAAAAAATTACTCAAAAAGATGAACAAATTGAAATATTAAGGGAGGAGATCTCAGGATTAAATCAAAAATTAAAAGAACTTAGCACTCCCTCTGATAAAAGTAGTGATTCAATCGCGAAGAAGTTAATTGAGGATCTTCAAAATCAATTAACCAAAGCTAAAAGGAAAATTACAGAATTAAAGCAAGAATTTGAAAAATCTAATAAAAAAAATAAAAAAAAAGAAAAAGATCTTCCTAAGATTGAAAACTTTAAAAAAGAAATCAATGAATTAAAGGAAAATCTCGAAGTTAAAAATAAAGAAATAAATGATCTTAAAAACGAGATTATAAACTTAAAAAAAACTGAAATTGCTACCAAATTTGAGCAATATGGGAGCCCTTCTGATGATGTGATCAAAACCTTAAAAGAAGATCTCCAAACTAAGCTAAATAAGTCGAAAATGCAAATTAAAGCTCTTCAAGAGCAACTTAATAAAGATAGAAAAGAAAAAACAGTAGAATCGAGTGAATCTCAAAAAGAATTGGAGGATAAATTAAAAATGCAAAGAGAACGGGCAATCTTTCTCCAAAAGCAATTAGAAACTAAAGAAGAAGAAATTGAAACAATAAAAAATGAGGCTGTACAAATAAAAACAAAATACCGACAGTTAGAGAATCAATCTAGAATAAAAGATCAAAAATTAAATGATTTGCAACGGCACTTAGATACTCTAAATATTCAAACCCAAGTATTACCAAAAAATGAAGATCCAGATTTAGCGTTGAGAGTGAGAGAACTTAAAAATAAAGTTGATAATCTTAGAAAACTAAACACAGAGCAAAGAATAGAGATTTCTCAGTTAAGAAAAAAAATCTAAATTCATTATGGAATTAATTATTTTAGGAAGTGCTGCTGCAATTCCTATAAAAAATCGAAATTTATCTTCTATAGCTATTAAATATAAAAACCAAACTCTGGTTTTTGATTGTGGTGAAGACTTCCAGCGGAAATTCGCGGAAGCTTCTTTAAAATTTAATAAGCCATTAAAGATCTTTATAACACATTTTCATGGAGATCATATTATTGGACTCCCAGGGTTTTTATTTCGATTAAGTTTAAACGATAGAACAGCACCATTGATGATCTTTGGCCCTCGAAATCTTTTTCTTTATTTATTCCTCCATAAAAAAATACTAGGATTAAAAGCTAACTATCCTATTACAATATATGAAATCGACTATGAGAATGAAATATTAATTGAATATGAGGGATTAGATTCAGAAGTACCTAAAAAATCTATTGAAATTAATAATAATATAATTTTCGATTCTAAATACTACTTTATAAAATATGCATTGGTGGAGCACTCAGTCATTACATATGCGTATGCATTCATTGAAAAACCTCGTTATGGAAAATTTAATCCGAATAGAGCAAAAGAGCTTCGCATTCCTGAAGGTCATCTTTGGAAGAAACTACAGGAAGGAAAAGTTATTGAAATTAATGGAAAAACTATTGATCCTCTTAAAGAAGGAATTATCGGTCCAAAAAGTCCAGGAAGAAAGATAACTTACTCTGGAGATATGAAGCCAAGCGATTCCTTCATAACTTTAGGAAAAGATTCTGATATTTTAATTCATGAGGCTACTTTTGCAAAATTATTAGCAAAAACTGCTGAAGAAAAACAACATTCAACTTCAGTTGATGCTGCAAATGATGCTCTAAAAATGAATGCAAAACAATTGATTCTCACTCATATTTCTTCTCGATATCAAGAAGATGCCGTAAAATTACTGGAAGAAGCTAAAGAAATTTTTCCAAATACTATTTTAGCTGAAGATCTACTAAAAATTGAATTAAAGTAGTAAGGAGTATATATAAAAACATTAAAAAAGGAGATAAAAAAATCCAATTTAACTTATGCTCTAAATTCCACCGGCGATATGGGGAAGAATAACCACTTCTGACTGCTCATTTATGACTGTTTCGGGAGTAGCTTTTTTTCCATCCACCAAAATACCAAAGTATTTGTTCTCTAAGTTTAATTCTTGTAAAAGGTCTGCCACGGTCATTGTTTTTTCAGGTTTGAAAGTTTCGTACAAACCAGTATCTAATAATTCTGAAACTTGTTTTATAACAATCACCTACATATTTTTATTATTAATAATATACTCGCTATACTATTTAATATTATTTCTTTTGATTTATACGTTTCAAATTGATGTGAATCGTTGTTTTTGAAGAATTTTTGATTGAATTTTTAGATATTCTGAATGTATTTTTAAATTCAAAAAACAAAGAACCGATCTATTATTAGATTTTATGAAAAACCATTTTTTTTTTATTTCTGCATTAATTTTTATAATTAGGTTTTTGTTGAATTGAGGAGATTTTAAAATTATTGAAGACGAAGAGTTCATAGATTACGCGGAGTATTTAGATAAAATAAGAACATATGAATCTAAACTTAACCAGCTAACTGATCCATTAGAGAAGAAAAAAATTATAAAAGAAATGGTTTTAGGAGCAATAAATTTCTCTAAAGAAATTGTTGAATCTGGAGAATTTTTTGAAGCAGGAGAGTTTCTTTTTTCTGTAGCTGAAATTTTAGAAAACTTTGATTATTCAGAAGCACTCAAAATTTATCGACAAATAATTGAACTTTACAAAAAATTGATTGTTGATTTTAAGCTTCAAGCAAAGTTACATGAAATAGCAGAGCTATACTTACGAATAGCAGATATTTATCATGATAAAATTGAAGATTTACAGTCTGAAGAAAAAAATATCCTAAATAGCATTAAATTTCTAAAACAAGAAAGTAGACTTTTAGAGGAGTTCAATGAAACTAGAAAGCTTGCCCAAAATTATCAAAACATTGCAGAATTATTTCTAAAAATTTCTGATTTTAAAAACGCAATACAGTATTATGAAAAAGTTATAGATATATCAAAACCAAATAATTATTTTGATATGCTATCTTACTCGTATCGACAGATTGGATCTTGTTATGAAGAGATTGATGATTATAACAAATCACAAGATGTAATGTTGGATGGAGTAGAGCACTTTTCTAATTTACTAGCAAAATATGAAGAAAAAAGTGATAAGTTAACCTTATCTCAGATATATCAAATAATGAAAAACCTAAATAAAATTTTGGATAAACAGGACCAATATATTATTTTTTCAAAAAAAGAAGCAGGAGCATATATCGATTTAGCAGAAAATTTGGAAAAGAAAGAAGACAATTTCAACAAAATTGGTAGATATTATCGAGGGGCTGCCTTATGTTATCAAGACATACAAAATAATCTAATTGAATGTGCTTCTTGCTTTTTGTTAGCAGGTAATTTTTCAGAAAAAATAAATGATTTTAACCAGGCAGCAGTTAATTTTGCTGATGGAGCAAATATATTTAAAGAAATGAAAAACTTAGAAATGGCTTACAAGCATTTTGTTAAAGCAGGTGATAACTTTTGGAAGGTAGGCAGTATAAACGAGTCCACAGAAAGTTATTTAAATGCTTATGATATTGCTGTGGAAGGAGAATTAGAGTTTAATAGATTTGGGATTTTTAATCAAATTATCAGAGGATTGAATAAAATTGCTGAAGAAGGTCTAAAAAATAAACAATTTTTTACCGCAGCAACTCTTATTTTAGAAAGTATAAAGTTCTACGAACAACTAGATACTGCTAAAGATTTTCTTTTGCGAGAAATGGTTAATAACCTTTATCGTTACTATTATAGAGCTGCAAACCTTAAAAAAATAGGTTATTCCCACATTGTGCAAAGCTATGTTCTTGCTTCAATCTCATGTATTTTAAATGGAAAATTAAAGAAAGCTTGGGAAATTATTTCTGAAAT
>JBHLRA010000091.1:0-2912 GCA_048883045.1 Candidatus Thorarchaeota archaeon
AAATAGATTTATCTAAATTAGTTTGAATTAAATTTTATAATTTTGTATTATATACTGAAGAAAGTATAATTGTTTTGATATATAAATCTCACATATAAAATGAAAAAATGAATCCCTCATTTGAAATTGGTATTGTTTATGATGATAAATGTCCTAAACCAGGATTTTTAGCAGGTTTTGGCTTTTCTGCCTTAGTCCGTAATTATTTCACTGGAAATTATTCATTATTTGATACAGGTGGAAGAGGAGATGTTTTAGTCCATAATATTAATAACTTTAGTGTTGAAATTTCTATGATAAAGAATGTTATAATATCTCATAATCACCACGATCATGCTGGAGGTTTAGCAAAGATATTGCAAAAAAATCCCTCTATAAAAGTTTATGTGCCGATGGATGAATTCAAAGCGTTTTCTAAAGTATTTCCAAATAATACAATCCATGGAGTCTCAGAAATGATTGAAATTGAGAAAAATTTTTTTATTTCAGGTCAGTTTAAAGGGAGTTTTAATTCTGAACAATCAGTCTTCCTAAAGACTAAAGACAATGAATTTATTATATTGGTAGGTTGTGCACACCCTGGTTTAGAAAAGTTTATTATAAAAGCTCAAAAAATTTCTAAAATTAGAGCCATTATTGGGGGATTTCATGGTTTTAAAGAACTGTCTTATTTAGAAAATATTGATTTTATAGGAGCTTGCCATTGCTCAAAATACTATAACTTTATACGAGAAACCTTTCCAAATCAATTTAAGCGGATATGTGTGGGGGATAATTTTTTCTTTTGAAAATGCTTTTTCTATTAAATCGTGTATTTTTAGCGTTGAAATAGATAATTCAAGGTTAAATTAATAAGGTAACATATAAAATCAGATACTAAATTATTAGATTATGATTATTGGCTTACATATTATTCTAATAATCCTTTAAAGTACTCTTATTAGAAAATAATTTTCAGTAAATTAGGGGCGTCTAAAAAGTTTAAATAAAATGGTGACTTTTGTAAATATTAAGAAACCAAGGTGAGAAAATATAGATTTATTTCCTGCCATGTCAATAGGATGGCTTAATGGTTGGATTTTCCAGGCAATATTTTTTATTTTATTTGGAATCTTTTTATTAACTTGTTCAAAAGATGTTATTTCACGGCTTTATGATGAGAAGGGTTGGAATAAAACGCAGAAAGCATTTACAAAAATCGCAAAAATACTAGGAATAATTGCTCTTATTTTATTTATTTTTACTCCTTTGAATATTGGTTCTATAGAGTTTATTGTTGGAATTATTCTAATAATAACTGGAACGACAGGTTTTCTTTTGGCACTAAATACTTTTAAAAATTCAACTCTTAATGAGCCAATAACCACTGGATTATATAAAATATCTCGTAATCCGCAATTAATGATGATGTATCTAACCACATTAGGGAATTGTTTAGTAATAGGTTCTTGGATAGCATTAATTATTTTTAGTTTATCAATAATATCAGGGCACTTTCGAATTCTAGGAGAAGAAAAAAGGCTTACTGAACAGTATGGTGATTCTTATTTAGAATATAAAAGAAAAGTTTCGCGATATTTTATATTTTTTTAAAATATGAAGGTGAAAATATGGATTTTATACCAAAATTTGGCATAGGATGGTTAAATGGTTGGCTTCCTTTAATAATCTATGTATCAATACAGTTTATTGTAACATTTACGTGCCCAAAAGAAGTAAAGAGAAGATTAATTGATAGAAAAGGTTGGACTAAAACTCAAATAACTATGACAACCATAGGAAAATCATTTACTCTTATAAATATCATTTTATTATTTCTATCGCCATTAAAATTTGGTTCTATAGAATTTTACATAGGGATCATCTTATATTTTATTGGAATAATAGCTTTAAGCACGGCAATAATTAATTTTAGAAATGCACCTCTAGGAAAACCTATTGTATCCGGATTTTATAGAATATCTCGTAATCCACAATTATTTAGTATTTATATTATTTTTATAGGACATATACTTATGATAGGATCATGGATATCACTAATTATACTTTTAGTTTCTATTCTTGGTTCACATTTTAGTATTTTAGGAGAAGAAAAAAGGCTTAAAGAACAATATGGTAATTCTTATTTAGAATATAAAGAAAAAGTTCCACGATACTTTATATTTTTTTAGGAATATAGCAATTAAAAAAATTAACATTAAAAGGGGTGAATTATGATAATTGGAACATTATTCATAAAATACTTTTTTATAATATGTATAATTTTATTTCTAATTGGATTTTTTTGGCCTCTTATTGTGGTTAAAAAAAGTGGAAAAGATCCTCATGGTACTCATGAGGGGTCATTATTACTAACAAGATTAAGTTCAGTTTCCATATTTTTATGGCTTGGGTTTATAATTGTCTATGTATTTTTCAATCGTTTAGTAGAGAATTTATGGTTATTATATTTCTTATATAACGATATTTCAATAATAATTGGAATGATTCTGATTTCAATAGGATTTCTATTTGAAATATTAGGAATTATAGCTCTTGGTTTAAACTTTAGGATTGAACTTCCAACTGATGATACTGAGCTTATCACATCTGGAATTTATAGAATAATGAGAAACCCGATAGTTTTTGGTATATTTTTACTCGTTATTGGTTCATTTCTAATTGTTCCAACGATAATTGTATTGTTGATAAGTATATTTAACATTCTTACGTTCAATTCCAAAGCAATTGACGAGGAAAAATTTCTCCTCCGTAGATTTGGTGAAGATTATAAAAATTACATGAATGAAGTAGGGAGATATCTAACATTTAGAATAGGAAGAAATTAAATTAAAGTAAAAATAAAAGTTAATTTGGGTGAGAATATGTCAATTTTATGGATTATAAGATTAAGCTTGATTGGATGTTCATTT
>JBHLRA010000091.1:3012-11702 GCA_048883045.1 Candidatus Thorarchaeota archaeon
AATATCCTTTCAGTTATACTATTTAATATCTTTTGTTATGTTCCTATGTTAATTCCTCCTGATGAGAATGTAGTAACAAGACCTATACTTCTTAATAATGCTTTTAATTTAAGATGGTTAGATATAGTCGGTCTTATTATAATGATTTTAGGTGTATTGTTATTATTAAAGACTATCTTAATGCGTAAAGCAATAGGAGCGCAAGACACTGCTGGAAAGTTATTGACAAAAAGTATCTATTCTTTTTGTAGGCATCCAATTTATTTTGGAATAATTATAATTTCTTTGGGATTTGCATTAAGAGGAATAAATATTGACGCATTGATAGTATTTCCATTAATTCTATTAGTTAATTTTCTTCAAGCAAAATTGGAAGAAGTCTATGATGTTGGCGTTCGTTTTAAAGATGAATATTTAGAATATAAAAAAAATACAAGAATGTTCGGACCCATTTGGTTTTGGTTTCTTATTATATTCTTTTTAATATTACCACTGATAATATCAATCATAAATCCGTAAGAATTTTTTAAAATCGCTTTTTCATCCAAATAACATACTGTATTCTTGTGAATAAGAGGATTCCCGCAAGAAGTAATGCTATTGCAACGGACATTAAAATTGGAGACGCATTTTCAGGTGAATTTAATAAACTTGCTATCCAAATAATAAGAAGGATTATAGCAATGAAAAGTATAATTAAGGAAATGTTTCTAAATCTTTTATCTAATTTATCTAATTCTTCCATTTTTATAAAATAAGGAATTTTAGGTGTTTACGTAAAATCCATCTTAAACTTAATATACTTATTAAAATTAGATAAAAAATGTTTACCTTTACTATATAAGTAAGTTTTGATTTGAGAAGAAAATGAATAAGCATAAGGAAGGAACTGTTTATACGCCGGAACATATAGCTAAATATATCGCTAAAGCTGCAATTGAGACCTTTTTGCTTAAAAAAATAAAAAGCAAATTTTCAATTGAAATATCAAATCTCAATGACATTTCAAACAATAACTATGAATATAGTAATAAACAAGAACTGTATAACTACTTTTTTGAATTATTAAATTCTCTAACTGTATTAGATCCTGCTGTAGGTATTGGACACTTTATAATTGCATCATTAAAGGTATTGGAAGTATATTATTTTAATTTGAGAGACTTAGGAATAATAAACTGGCCTAATTATAAAATTAGAGAACATATTATCTCAAATAATTTATTTGGCGTGGATATTGATATTAAAGCTATTAATACTACTAAAAGGAAATTATTATCAAAATTAAAAGAGTTGGAAATTAATATAGAAAGGAAGACTGCGTTAGAAAATATAGATTCTCATTTTAAAGTGGGTAATACTTTAGTTGGATTTCTAAGAAAATCGGAAATTGCAAAACCTACTACATCAGATTTGAATTCTTGTTTTTATGCTAAAATAAAGAATGTGTTTGGAACCCATAAGGATTTAAAGAAAACTAAATTAACAGAAAAGCAAATGAAATATATGGTATTCAATTTAAATCCCTTTCATTGGTTTCAAAAATTTCCTGAAATTATGGAAATGGGAGGTTTTGATATAATCATTGGAAATCCGCCATATATCTCAAATAAACAGTTAAGTTCTCTAGAGAAGGCTATATTTCAAGATATTTATATGACACCTAAAGGTTTAATGAATATTTTTGGGATTTTCATAGAACGTTCTATTGAATTATGCCACTCATCTTCAATATTAAGTTTTATTGTTCATAAAAATATTATTCGGTCGAATAACTATGATTTATTAAGAAAATATTTATTAGAGAACACTATAATTAAAGAAATCATTGATGTGGGAGCTGGAGCCTTTCAATCTATAACAGCCGAAACTGTAATTATAGTCTTAGCAACAAGACCTCCTTCAGAAGATCATGAAATATTGATAAAAAGTAAATTCAATTATCAAAATAATGAAATATTTGATGATGAAGAAGTAATAATTAATAAAGTCGCCCAAAAAACGTATTTGGAACAAGATAATTACAATTTCAATTTAGAACTACAATACAAAGAGCTGGATATCATTAATTATATAAAAGATACACGGGATTGTGATTTAATTGATTATTTTGAAGCCAAAACTTGTATAGCGACCGGAAATGATAAGAAATTTTTAACTGATCATAAAATAGATAATAGATATAAAAAGACATTGAGAGGAAAAAATATTGGGCGTTATTATATCGATTTTGATAATTTATATGTATTCTATGACGAAAAAACACTACATAGGGCCAGAGAAGAATCCATCTTTCAAAATCCTGAAAAACTGATCATGCGAACAATTAGTTCAAATCTTACGGTAGCGTATGATAATAAAAACTATTATCCATTAAGTACTTGTATTGCTATTATTCCACAAAATAGGAAAAAGAATCGTTTTAGTATAAAATTTCTTCTCTTAATAATGAATTCAAAACTAATGAATTTCTACTATGATTTTGTCTTCAATTTAGGAGCTCATTTGACTACTGAGATCTCTGTAAATAATATTGAACGATTACCGCTTAAGACGCTTCAGTATTATGGATTATTTGATACTTTAGCAGATTTTATGACCCAACTGAATGAGAAAAAGGCTTTAAGAGAAGAAAATAAAGAAAATGTTGAATTTTTACAGGATTTGATTGATTGCATGATTATTGAAATATTTTTTTTTGACCGATTTCAATCAGATGGCTTAAAAACAGAATTAAATAACGAAGTATCCAAACATATAATAAATGGAAAGTTAAATTCAATCAAGCAAATTAAAGATTGTGTTAAAAAAATACTAGATGATAAAAAGATAATAATCCAGATAAAAAATATAAAAAAATATCCCTGGGTTAGAATGATAGAGAATTATATCCAAAAATAAATTAAATTAGTTTGTAATAAAAATTATAATAAAACAAATTTCAAGCTAGAATGAGTATAAATTTTGCTGTATTGTTTCATATGCTAATAGTAATATATAATAGTTGTTATTAATTTAATTGCTTGATTCTATGTCAAATAATAACATTTCAGAAGCTAAAGTTAAGCTAACAATACAGATTAATAATTTAATAACAATTTATGAACAAAAAGCTGAATGCGGAATTTTCTTCAAACTCGAACCAGAAAAATCACCCTTAGAGATTTTAGGAGTATTGAATTTTCTAAAAGATCGAATAAAAAAATGGGGAAATAGAAATCTATTCAGTTATCATGGCAGTCTGTTTACTAAGGGTGCTGTTCTCATAATTGGAGCCAGAAATTTAGAAGAAGCTATAAGTATAATAATTTATATGTATTTATCTAATGTTGTAAAGAATGAAAATGGAATTAATTATCTAATTGAAAAATTAGGTTTAAATGAGCTTGAAATCTTTTTAAGAAATGAAATTTTAGATAATATCGAAGAAGGATATTCTGTAGATCCCGATTTGGTATCAAAATTAAGAGATCATATAGATGAAATAATTAAAGATCAAAATAGTGAAATCTAAATTTATAAGATCTCTGAATTAATTTCTTTTCTTTTAATATTCTTTGATAAAAATATTAGAATTATCAAGACTAATGGTCCAAGAAATATTAAAAACCAGTGTATTCCAAATAGATATACTTCGATAACATAACCTGCGATTATAGGAGTTAAACCAAAACCCATACCTATTATAACTTCATTGATTGTAGCGTATTTTGTAGTGTTCTGGGCAGTTCCGTATTCTAACATTATCTTTAATCCAACACCATGTATTAATCCTAAAAATAGCCCTATAATCACAGTTATAATTGAAATATACCAAATATTGCTTAGAAGAACTATTGGGATTGTAATTATAGCAATAACTATAATACTTAGAAGAGAAGCAATTTTTCTACTATAAATTCTCATTGAATTTATCCAAGTTAAACCTATAAGTTGCATTAATTGTAGTCCACCTTGTACCAGGTAAGTGAGATAAGAAAAATCCTCTGATAAAAGAGCTTTTACTAGAATTGGATAACTAAAAATAAATATTGATTTAGAAATAGTCAAAAACATTATACAGAACCATGAAAAAAGGACAGGGTATACAATCATGGGTGTGTGTGAGTTAACTGATAAATCCTCTTTAATATCTAAGTGAGAAAGAGGATCTTCTGATTGATAAATAACAATTTCTTTTGAAATACTCGGTTTTTTCTCCTTGACTATAAAAAAACTTACAGGGATTAGTAGAAATGATAGTATCCATGAAATTATCATAGCGAGAAAATCGCTCCAAGAGAACGCCCAAAGAAATCCAACCATTAATCCGCTGATGAAACCTGAATTCCAACTCAGATTAAATATACCAAAATTCTTTTTTGATTTTTCAGCAGTACTTACTTTTGCCCATTTACTTAAGAGGCTTAAACAATTCGGCCAATAGAGCCCCAATGTTAATCCCAACAAAACTCGGCATATTATTAAGAACCATGCCTCAGGATATATGATTTGAAGACCAGTTAATAAAGGTGTTAAAAATGATGTCAAAATAAGGGCATTTCTTATTCCTAAAAATTTATCTGTAATTAGTTGTCCAAAAATCGGTGCAAAAATGTAAGTTATAGCGCCTGCTGAGGATATAAAACCTAAAGTACTCTCTCTAATTCCAATATCATAATATAAATAGTTATATAAGGCTCTTTCGAATATAGATACATAAAATAATCTTATAAATGCAAGTAAAAATACTGGCCAAGCTCTATAGTTTACTGAAGCTTCTTTCTGGCTTAATTGAGTTTTATTTGAGGTATGCATTTAAAAATTTTTATTTTAATAAAGATAAAATGTAAAATAGTATATTACTGATATATCTTACTGAAAATCTGAATATTTTAGGTTTGCAAACAAAAAATTAACCTCTTAACTTTGGAATAAACATTGGGACTTTTTTTTTATATTCCTTATATTCATTACCAAATTCGTTCAATAATTCTTTTTCTTCCTTCCAAGATATAAGAAAATTTAAAACCATTATAATAGGAGTTGCTATTAGTGAAAATAAAGAAGATAACAAAAAACTAATTCTGATATGTGTTAAAATACCTCCAAAATATTGAGGGTGCCGAATTCGTGAATATAGTCTCTCCTTTACAATTTTTACTGCTCTATGAGTTTCTGCTACTTTTAGAGTTGTTTTTCTTACACTTGCAATTCCAAATCAAGCATCAATTACAAATAAAGGTAAAGATATTATGAGATATGTTAATGGAATTGATATATTTTTAAAGGGGATATTTATAATAAGATATTCTAATATGGGTATTGTAAAGCGACATTGCGGGGAGAGACATACTCCAAATCAAAATATAAAGAAATCCAATCCAGAAACCATACCAAAAATATCACCAATTTTAGTTCCTTTTTCTTTTCCAAATTTTTTTTGAAGTTTCAAATGTTCGACAGATAAAAAAGGAAGTGGAACTATGAAACACATGCCTATTATTGATACAAGAAACCATATATACATTTTTTATATAAATATTACACTTTAATTGTTGTAGGTATTTAATTTGAAAAAATTTAGGTTAAACTTATATCAACAGAATACTTAAAAAACTTAATTGGTACAATTATAGCCAACCGTAAATAATTTTTAGGTTGTATCAATGGGAAAAGGTACTGTGAAGTGGTTTAACAAAAAAAAAGGCTATGGCTTTATTACGCCAGATGATGGATCTGCTGATATATTTGTTCATTATTCTGCTATACAAGGTGAAGCGGGCGAATTTAAGATAATTTATGAAGGAGATATTGTAGAATATGAAATAACCGAGGGTCAAAAAGGTCCTCAAGCGAGTAATGTCACTATAATTGAAAAAGGACCTCGAATGAGCTCCCATGGCCGAAAATCTTTTTATTAATAAGAGAGTTTATTAATTACAAAAAAGAAAATATGGTTTAAATTTAAGGAATTTTGAAAGATATGAAATACATGAAAATTAATTTTCTGACTTCTTTTTAATACTATTTTGCATCTTACATATTCCCTTTTTTTTAATTTTTATCTTAATGCCAAAACCTTTAGGTTCAAATAAAAAGGTACGAAATCTTAATCTTATACTATAAAAACATAAAAAAATATGAAATTATATCGTTTTTGTTTCGATTTTTAACAGAGTTCTCTTTCTTATGTCTTGTACTTTTCATTTTCTTTTAGAATAACAGCATTTTCAAAATTTTCACTAAACCATGATGGATTATCAGTGTGGACTGGAATTATAATATCTGGATCAATAGTTTCAATAGCATTGATTAAATCTGATTTTGATACATGCCCCGAGGCATGATATCCTTTCGTAAATTGTGGTTTAAGTCGTTCACCTTCCTCAATTATTTCAAATCCTATAATCTTAAAATCAAAAAATTTAAGCCAATGATTCAACCGTGTGAAATCAAATTCGCTTTCTTCTTCAAAGGCTTCCGATGAAGAGTAAATATATGTTCCTCCATACGCTTTAATATCTAGTAGATTCTGCACATCATAGAGAGAAAAACATATCATATAACTATTTGGATCCTTGGTTATTAACTCGGAATCTATATAATTTATATCAATTTCGTCTACAAGGATATTATCTTCCCAAAACCGAGTCATACCTCTCAAATCAGCATAAATCATAGTATCTTTTATTCTATCAATTCCATCAGCCTTTCTGAGAGCATTTAACAAATAGGCATCTTTTGAGGTTATTACAAGTGTCCTACCTATTTTTTTAGCAATATTTTTAAAGATTTCCATCCTTTCAAAATTTCTTGCAGAGAAGTCTGCTATAATTAATCCTTTTGCATCTTCAGCAATCTTTAAACAGTTTTCATAGACAATTTCCTCAGATTCTTCGACGTCTTCTCTACCAGCTCGAGTACCCTCAATTATTAAAACAGATGCATTTCTAGCTTCATTGATAAATGTTTCACTTTTTTTACCCTTTTTACCATGTAAACGAAAGTCCCCTGTGTATGCAATTGTAGTATCCCCTGAAATAACATAACCAGTTGCTCCAAATATTGAGTGATCAACTTCAAATGATTGAATATCGTATTTTGAGTGAAAATCGTGTAATAGCTTTATACTTCCCTTATTGAGGACTGTTCTACTCTTAGCGCTTAACTCCAAAAACTCACTTAGGGAATCTGAACATTTTTCTGTAAAAATAAGATCCCGACCATAATACTTATATCTTTCTGATTCCAAGAATCTTCCATCTCCTTTAGGTTTTCTTTTTAAGAAGTAGAGAACATCTGAACCAAGCTTGACATTTCCAGAATCAAAAATTCCTTTAAGTAATGCAAATGAGATTGGAGATGCTACAATTGGAATTTCAGGATTAAGTAATCCAATATTACCAAAATGATCCATATGAGCGTGACTAAGTAAAACTGCGTTTATATTTAAATTAGGGAAAGAAGAAATATCAAAATCAGAGGGGATAATATCTTTTCTATATATTTTAAGATGGGGAATCAAATTTAAAAAGAAGAGATCATGAATACCACGAGAAGATCTCGGAGAAATAAATTCTTGGAAGAAATTTCCGTACTTTTTGAAATTCATTCCAAAATCGAGCAGAATTCCTTCTCCATTATCTTCGATATATATCTTATTTCCTCCTATTGTCTCACTACCATCAAGTACTTGTATAGAGGTCATCTTTTCTGTAAACTTATTCTGTTAATGTTTTACTTTTTTAATGTTAAATTTATTACTAAAAGATTCCTTTTTAATTGATTTATTTTTTTACTTTTTTAGGAAAATTATAAAAAAGGATAATCAAAACTAATGCTAATATGAAGAATCTTTTGAGGAATATTAATTTTCTAACTTCAATTCAAAAAATTTTGCTCCTTCATAGGGATTATACCGATATGGAGCTATTTCTTTAAATCCCAAACCAGAATATAACATTATTGCTTCTTTCATAAAAGGTAGAGTATCTAATCGCATATATTTATAACCTAATTTTTTTGCTTTTTGAATTATTTCCTTGGATAAAGCTTTTCCTATATTCATCCCGCGAAAGTTAGGGCGAACATAGAGCCTTTTCATTTCACATACGTCATCTTGATACTTTCTTAGAGCTACGCACCCAGCTAAAAAATCATTATGATAGGCTAACAATATACAACCTTCAGGTGGAGCATAATTTCCTGGTAATGTGCCTAGTTCTTCTTTGAAATTTTGAAAGCTTAAGTCAATAGCTAAGTAATTAGCATATTCAATAAACAGTTTTCGAGCTTCTTGAATTAATTTTTCTGTTAAAGCTTGTTTTATTACTAACATGCTTAGTTAATGTGTCAACGATATTTAATGAAACATTTTTATTTCACTAATATAATCCTATAAATTTCCTTTAAATTAAAAAACAATACTTTAAATGTGAATTACCAATAGTAGAAAACATGGACCAAAATTCACATAGCCATTCCTATAGCTTTTCAAAATCGATTGAATTCGTGATATTTTTACTTTTTCTATTAGGCCCTTTAACAGGCAACATAATAAATGTCTTATTTGGCGTTCTTTCTGCTGATTTTAACGTTACACCCGATCACATTTTAATAGCTATTCCTGCTTTTATGTTCCCCTTTGCAATAACACAGCTTTTTTCGGGGGCAATTTCAGATATTAAAGGTAGGATTCCTGTGTTGAT
>JBHLRA010000092.1:0-11606 GCA_048883045.1 Candidatus Thorarchaeota archaeon
CTTCAAACATCAATAGAAGAAACGCAATAGCAAAAACTGTTGCAAAAAACAAGATAAAATCCCCAACGACTTGGTCTGGTATAAGACTCAAAAGACTGATTAATAGAGAGGATATCAAAAAAATTATTGTGTATAAGAAATGAGAATTATTAAATATCTTGTGAAATTGTTTATCTAAAATTGTTTGAACTTTATTACCAAATTCCTTTATACCCATTAAGTTTCACATTTTTAAATTAATTAAAATAAATTTTTAATCATTAATTCTTTTCAATTAAGTAATACTTTCTATAATTTAATATTATGCATATAGACTTTCAAATTTACTATCCAAGATATGCATGATATCTTTAGAAAATGATTTAAAATGTGATATTTCTCCATTAAAATCCTTTAGATCTTCTTCATGCTTTTTTAGAAAACTTTCAATAATAGTTTCAGAAACCTCTTCTAATTTTGATTTATCTATTTCTTCATTAACACATTTAAGGACTAAATGATATTGAGATTTGTGAGTATAGAAGAAAAAAATGAAACTATCCAAAGCTAAGAACTTCAAACTTTCTTTGAATTCTCGTTTTGTAAACCTGCAAATAATATCAAAATAGCTTGCTAGGGTTTGTTCATCCTCTAGACTATCATCATCTATGAAATTGTGATAAAATAAAGCAATACCTGCTTGATCGATTATCATTAATTCTTGAATCATTTTCAGTTTTTTAATGAGGATTTTTCATCTAAAATAATTGAATATTTTTTTGTTTAAGCTTTTATAGTCGGATCTATAAATTTCGAAATAAATATATTCTCTTGATTTTATTAGCCACATCTAGTATATAAATGCATATTATTAGTTTAACCATAAAATAGGTAAAATTTTTTGTCGGAAAAGAAAATAAAGATTAGTTTTAAACAAAATATATCTTTACTATAATATAGAAAATTTCAAAATCGAAAAGTGATATTCTTGGCATGGGGCGGTTCATTGAACAAAAAAGGTTCTGATCATATAAGGAAACTTAGGGAAATAGAAAAGATTATTGCATTTTTAGAAGGTTTTAAAAAGGAATTAAACGATGAAGATCAAGAAAATATCTCCAGAACTATTGAAATAATAATGGAATATTCAATAAAAATCTCAGAAAATATAAGTTGAGAATTTAAAGCTTCTTTATAATTTGCTTGATAATTTCAATGATCTGATGAGCTACTTTTTGGATAGTCTTCGTGAGATTGAATTCAAAAAAGGGAAGATCTTCATGCTCACTTCGTTCCTCTATAGAAAATTCACCTTCTTTATATAGACTCAACTCCGAAAATCCTTCGAGACATTCAGGGACGATTCCAATCATAAAAACGTTTAAATTAGGTAATTTTTCTATTATTAAATCAACAACTATATGAATTGGTATAGTATGAGTTGAAATTGGTACAAATTCTTTAATATTCTCTCTTTCGATTAATGCAACAGTCCCAGGAGGTTTACTTAGGGTACATGTATCTAACAGAACAAGATGAGAGGGTTGATATTCAATAATATTCTCTATTCTACTCATAGGGTCAATTCCTGCATTAATGAATAAGGTTTTTTCACTGGAATAATCTAATAACTCACTGATAATATAGGGTCCAACACCATCATCGCTAAGTTTTTCTTCACCAATTCCCATAAACACTACTTTATTAGCATTATTTAATTTTTTTAAGAGAATAGGTTGAAATTCTTCCATAAATGTTAAGCCTATCTATTCTTATTTATGATATTGAAACGAGTAATAGCTATATGAAAAACTAATTAATTGTAAGATTAATATTTTAATATTTAAAGAATATAAAGGTAAATTTTATTATAGTGATCCATATAAAATGTGGGCTGTAATCTGTTATTTTTGTTATTTCTCACTCCCACTTTTGGTTGATTAAATTTTAAATATTTTATATTTTCAAATTTTCAAAGATTAATTTAGAGAAAACCAGATGGATAAATTCATTAATTATAAATAATTCATAATATATGAAATATGACAGAAGATTTACCCGATAAAACTGAGAAAATTCAATTAGAAGGAATAATTGAAGAAGACAAGGTAATTATTACTGATAAAAATGGTATTGAAGAATTTTATAATACATCTTATATTGGTACTATTGAAAAAAATAGTGATGGTCAAGAATTTTTATCACTTGGTCCAATTGAGACTTTACTGTTATGTGAAAGGAGCAGAATACTATTATGGGAAAATAATGATAAAAATAAGGCGATATATGATTTTGAAAATATTTTAACATATTTTACTCAATTTGATGATAGATTATGGCATAAATATATCATCTACAGTGATTTAAGAAAAAGGGGATATATTGTAAGAACAGGTTATGGGAATGGAATCGATTTTAGAGTTTATAAGCGCGGTGCTGACTTTGAAAAGGATTCAGCAAAATTCCTAATCTTTCCAGTATTTGAAGGAGATCCAATTGAGTTGAGAGATTTAGATATGATGTCAAGAGTTGCTATGAGCTCTCGAAAAGATTTAATAGTTGCAACAGTTGATCGATTATCAAAACCAATATATTATAGTGTGAAAAAGTTCGAGATATTAAATATTGAAGAAAATAAAGGGGAAGAAAGAAAGGATGGATAAATTTGTTTGCGATACATCAATAATTTTTAATGGCCAAATTCTTAAATTAATTGAAGATGGAGAATTAGGTGAAAATCCTGAAATTTTTATTCCTAATATTGTAATTGCTGAAGTTGAATATAGAACAAATATTCAAAAAGAAATAGGATTTTTTGGATTAAATGTTTTGAAACAGCTACGACAACTTCATAACGAAGGAGTAATAGAACTGCATGTTGTAGGGAAACGTCCAACACGAGAAGAAATAAAGATGGCTCCAGGAGGCGAATTAGATGCCCTTATTAGAGAATCAGCTCTTCAGAATAATGCCATTCTTATAACGGCAGACCGAATTCAAGGAGATGTTGGCGTATTCGAAGGTCTAGAGGTCCTATTTGCGTGGGAAAAAAGAGCATTCAAAGAAGAAGAACAGTTTTCTCTTAAATTACTTGAATTTTTTGATGATGAGACTATGAGCGTGCATCTAAAACGAAATAATCCTCCATATGCAAAAAAAGGTTCTCCCGGAAATTGGAAATTACATAAAATAAAAGAAGAATTGATCTCAAATGAGTTAATAGAAGATATTGCAATGGAAATCGTAGAAATTACAAGAGAAGATGAACATTCTTTTATCGAAATTGAAAAAGAAGGTGCTGTTGTCGCTCAAATGAGAGAATTTCGAATAGTGATAACACGTCCACCTTTTTCTAGTGATGTGGAAATTACAGCTGTTCGACCTTTAGTTAATTTAACCTTAGACGATTATTCTATTGATAACCGGCTTAGAAAAAGACTTGAAAAGGCTGAAGGAATATTAGTTTCCGGTTCTCCTGGTGCAGGTAAATCCACATTTTCTGCGGCACTAGCTAATTTTTATTTAGAACATGATAAAGTTGTAAAAACGCTTGAAAGTGTAAGAGACTTACAAGTAAAACCAGAAATTACCCAATATACGAAACTTGAAGGTAATATCGAAAATTCAGCAGACATCCTATTATTAGTTAGACCAGATTTTACTATATTTGATGAGGTAAGAACGACTGGAGATTTCGAAGTTTATGCTGATTTTCGTTTATCTGGTGTTGGAATGGTTGGTGTTGTACACTCATCATCTGCAATTGATGCAATTCAAAGGTTTATTGGTCGGATCGAGTTAGGAATGTTACCTTCAATTATCGATACCATAATTTTTATTGAAGGTGGAGATATTTCGACTGTCTTAGTATTAAGAATGACCGTGAAAGTACCTCATGGTTTCAGAGATAAAGATTTGGCAAGACCGGTGGTAGAAGTAAGGGATTTCAAAAATGACCGTTTAGAGTTCGAAATTTATAATTTTGGAAATGATGTTGTTGTTAATCCTGTCTCCGTGAAATATCCCATAAAAAGTAGGCTTTCAAGTAGAGCCTCAAAAGATAAAAGAATTGATTTAGATATCGATGTAAAAAAGCAAAAAATAATTATTAGAGCTCATCCTGAATATGCGAGCCAAAATATTATAATTTATAGTGATAATCAACAAATATTTACGGGTTCTTTGAGCCGTAGTAGTGAAATTTCTCTTTCTTTAACAAACAAAGACGCAAAAAGAATATTAAAAGAATTAAATAGTGACAGAAATCTTTATGCTAAATTAAAATAATCAAGATTTATTCAAAATTAATTATTCCATTTAATTTTAATAATATTAAACCATCTAAAGTCCATATTGGTCTCCACCACGGTAGATTCTCATAGATTATTTTTAGACCACCATCGTCTTTAAGACCATTAAAAAAATTATCTGCTTCATTTTCTACTACTTTTTTATCTAAAATATCAAGAGCATGATACCAATGTCGACCAAATAATGGATAATGATCTTTATTTTTTTCGCAAATAATGGGGAATTGGTTAATAATATTTTGTAGCATTTTTTTTTCCATGTTGCTCTCTCCTAAATATTTCAGATATAGAAAATAGGGATAATCATAAATTTGTATTTCTTTAGGAAATTGAGTTTTTGCATAAAAGGTTCTCACTTTAGAAAAAAAGTGTTTATCTTCGAATCCTAATTTCTTTAAAAATGCCGCAATAGCAAAAATTCGTATATTATCAGGATTTTTCCACCAAGGTTGATAGGGATATTCTTCAAGGTTTTCTGGGGGATGATTTATATACCCTTCATCGTTTTGTGAATTAACAACCCATTTAGCTATGTTAGTAACAATATCACTATTTGAAATTTCCATTATATCTAAAATATAAAGAGCAGTCTCAGCACCTATGGCAGTACTATCTGGACATAGTAGATCTGGTTCAATTCCATTACCAAATCCACCATCAGAATTTTGATATGCAACTAATGCCTTAATAACATCCTCTTTCTTCCCTTTTTCAAAGAAATATGAAAATAATTTTCTTTCAAGGAGTCGACCATTTTTAAAGATAAAATCTTTAATTTTTTTTACTTGATTTTTATTTAAAGAGCTCACAATTAACAACCACACAACAAATTTGATGAATATTAGAAATTAAGGCTATAAACAGAGATTTTTAAGTGTTTTTTACCATTCTTTTTACTTTTTCCATTATTGGAGGTAACACATCTTCAATTAAATTGTCGAATCTTATATCCGCTACTTCATCATAAGGTGTTTCTCCTTTATTTAAAAGAATTAATTTTGCACCATATTGCTTCGCATAACCTGGCATATTGGCTGCAGGTGTAACTACTAATGAAGATCCAATTACAAAGAAAACATCTGAATTTTGAGATCTTTTTATTGATTCTTCAAGTTCATCATATGGTAATGGATCACCGAAATTTACAATACTTGATATTATTCTTCCTCCACAAAAAGGACAGGATGGTTGATCTTCTCGAATTGGGTGAGTTCTATATCCTGGGCCCCATTTACTCTTGTCCCACCCTGCTTCTTCGAATAACATCTTTTTATTACATTCTAAACATTTCATAAAATACATATTTCCATGAAGTTCAGCTAAAATATCAAAGGGTATTCCGGATTTAGCATGTAATCCATCAACATTTTGGGAAATTAGATAATTTAATTTTCCCATTTCCAATAACTCCACTATTATATAATGATTAGGATTAGGTTTCACTTGATCCCATGGAGGACTTTTTGGAGGAGGAAGACCCTTATCTCTTCTAGTCCAAACTCCATCGGGACCTCTGTAATCAGGTAATCCACTCCCAGTGGAGATCCCAGCACCAGTAAAGACTACCAATCGTTCTGATTCAGCTATCCATTTTGCAGCTAGATTAATTTTTTCTTCAAAATCCATAAAAAACAAAAAAAATAAAGACTTTAAAAAGATTTTTCTAATGCTTATTCAATATCGCTTAAATTAACACCCTTAGTTTCCCTTAAAAACAATAGAACCAGAATAAATATAGCAATGAACATTAAGGCAAAGACTACAAATGATACTGCTAATCCTTGACTGTAGGTAATAATACTACTTAAAATAAGCCCAACTGTTATACCAAAGGAATTTGTTAATGTTTTTAACCCTGCGCCTGTTCCTCTAGTTTGAGTGGGAATAATTTCTAAAGCAATGATACTAATTAATATTCTTAGCCCCCAATATGACAAGTTAGCTAAACCTGCACCTATCATAACCATTGTTAAAGCTCCTTCCGGTAGATTAACTCCAAAAACAACAATTAATATGGAAATAGGAAAAATAATCGAGAAAATATAACATAACGGCTTTCTTCCTAATTTATCTGCTGTAACTCCTGTAATAAAGTATCCAATTATTGAAGCAATGCCCATTATCCACACAATATTATCAACATCATCCGACGTAAAACTATCAGATAAAAAATCTTCTCCAACAAGAATAAATATATTATTTAATCCAACGATCAGACTTATAATTAATATTATTAGAAATTCTTTTCTTCTACTAGATTTAAATATTGTTTGTATATTTTCTTTGAACATCTTCTTTCTGTCTTTTGTTATCGACTTATCTTCTTTTATTTCTAAATATTTTGAAGTTTCCTTAAAAGTAAAAAAGATTATGAAGCTCAATGGAATTCCCAATATGATAGCAAAGTATGTCATTACTCTCCAATTAATTAGAGAAGCAATGTCATGAAAAACAGGAATTAATAATGCTCCCACTACACCACCAATTAGAACAAGGTTAGTATAAAAAGCTCTCTTACCTGCAGGGCTTTCTTCATTAATATATATAACCCAGATGTCTGAGTTAAAGAAAAAATACAATAAAAACAGAAATATTGTATATACGATAATATTGGTTGAGAAATTAATTAATAAGGAAGAGATTCCCATACCAAAAACAGTAAAAACTAAAAGAAATTTTCTTCCTATTCTATCAGCAAAATATTGATTTAAAAATACAAAATACATTCCTAATGTACCTATCGCTACGAAAATTTGAAATAGTGAAATTGCTGCATCTCCGGATAAATGAGGAAAAAATTCTGCAGATATATTAGAAACTACAACATTTAAGTTATTAGTTGTATAAGTATCAAGAATTTCAACTAAAATTAAGATAAAAATCATATATTTAAAGTAAGTCAAAAACTTTCTTTGACCTATTGTATTGTCATTCATGTTTATATAATTCTACTGTGAAGCTTTAAAATCTTTTCATTTTATTGTAAGTAAAGTGAGGATTTTAAATAGATTCCTTTAAAGAAGAAAGCTTGTACGTAAAGGCTTATCTTGATAAGTATTCTCTATTTAAAAGTTAATTCAGGTCAGAACTTATCATTAGGAAATCTGTTTTTTAAATTATTTATGAGGATTTTAAGGTTTTTCTCTAGATTATAGTATTTTATCATTTCCAAAGGCTCATTAATATCATTAAGAGTTCCTAAGTTATGTGAATCACATCCAATTGCTACAGGTATTTTATATTCTTTAAGTTTTTCAAAAAATTCTTTATACTTGGTAGAATAAAAGGATGGATAACTTGAGTTGAATTCAAAATAGATGTTATGTTTTTTGAGAAAAATCATTAAGTTATCGAGGTTTCCTATAAGAAAGTAAGAAGGATCAAAATGAGCTAATCCTAAAATAGGACTTTTATCAATTTCTGTTAGTTTCCAATAATGAATCAAATTCTTAATAAAAGCTATTGCTTCAGGACTTTGTAAATACTCAAATAAAATCAAATCAAATTTATCTACAGGAAGATTTTTTTTTATGAATTGCTCAGAGCTGTCAAGATCAACCTCTACACCTTTTAGAAGAATTAATTGAGAGTTGATCTCTAATAAATATTCTTGACAACTTGAAATTTCTTCCAGATAAGATGAAATTATGTCAGAATTTTTCAGTGTTGATACCCACGCTTTCCAAGAATTAGTAAAATGATCTGTTATAGCAATATAATTCAATTCTAATTTATGTGCTTTTTCTACTATTCGCTTGATTGATTGTTTACCATCAGAATATTGTGAATGAATATGAAGATTAATTTTTGGAAAATACATATTAAAATAATCAAAAAGTTAAATTCCCAGGGTTCGGGTTTCTTTGTTAATATATAAGCTAAAAGGTCCGCTAAATAATAATATAGCACCTAGAAATATTAAAAAAGCGAGAAATAAGAACTCCCCAGTGACTTGAGTTCCAAAAGTAATACTCTCGATTGAAATGAAATTAAAAACAAATAAGGAAGTTAAAGTAAAAATGTAAATTGCAGAGCCAATTTGAATAATATTTATAATGACATTTGCATAGTATATAGATTTTGCCTTGACTTTCTTGAGTTCTATAATTCTTCCAATTCCAATATCAATGGCTACCTCATCTTTATTAATCCTCTTTATAAAAAAATGTACCAATTCCTTAAGCGGGAATACATCAAAGAATATGGTAATAATAATAAAAACACAAATAACAATCAAAATACGGAGCAATATAAATGAAAAAATAGCAGGGATTCCAGGTATAGGTGAAGTAAGAACGCATAAATTGTTTATTACCCAAATAAATATACCTACTAAAATTATTGCAAAAGCCTTTAATCCAGCTAATGTTAAAATAATTGAATGGCGATCAGCAATAGTAAGTAGATAATATGTTATCCCTATACTTAAGATAATTAAACCCATGAAAATCGCCCTCGGTTCTAAGAATAAAGCAAGAATAATACAGACGGACATAACTACCATCGGTAAATAAGGATAAAAGGGTGCTTTAAATGGTCTATCAAGTTCTCTTCGTTTACGGCGAAGATTAACTGCTGCAAAATTTATAAATGCTAATCCTATAAAGTATATAAAAGTTGTAATATTTGCAGTAAATCCAATATTTGCAAACACTAAAGCTAATATAGTGATTACAATCGTTATTAAGATATTTAGAATCAAAATGTATGTAGGTACACCTGTTTCTTTATTTACTTTCAAAAACTTCTGCGATACATAGTGATCCCTAGCAAGAGCTCTAAAAATGGCAATTCCCGACCCTAATGCTGCATTCATTGCTATTAATGTAGAAATAGTTGCAGCGAGTCCCATTAGAATATATCCTGGAATTCCCATTATATCATCAAAGATTAATGCCAACAAAATTGAAGAATTACCTAATTCTGATTGTTGATTTCCAAGATTTATCAGTACAGTAAAAGTCGTTAATAAATAAATACTTAAAGTAATTAATATTGCAATAATGTTTACTTTAGGGATGTTTTTCGAAGGATTTTTTAGATCTACACTTAAATAGGCTAAATTTGTGAGAATGGTGGTAAAAAAAATGAAACTTGAAGCAAATACGAAAATAATACTAAAAAAATCTGTACCCAAATTTAAAAAATCTGGATTATAACTTGAAATATTAAAATTTGGAGCAATAAATAAACCTGCAATGATAAATATTCCAAAAATTATCAATTGAATAATTGTTAAGGTAATTAAAGTTCTTAAAGCTAATTTTTGGGTTCTAAAGACTATAATTGCTGTAAAGAATATTGACACAAGTGCTATTAAGAGAATAAAAGGAGTAGAGAATGGTAAATTAAAAAATTCCTGTAAAACTATTGCTAAAGCTTGAGCTGAAAATGAGAAGGATGCTATATTAGCAATCCATAAAAAAAATCCAATTATAAAGGCAAGGAATCCGCCTAATGCTTCTTTACTAAAATTATATGCACCACCTGATAGTGGTAAACTAGTTGATAATTCACTAAAATTTAAAGCTGTAAAAAAGATCAAAATTCCTCCAAGCGATAAACTGATTAATACACCTACTTGTGCTCTTTGTATTGCTGAACTCAATAGTATAAATATTGAGCCTCCAATTCCACAACCAATCCCATATAGAACAGCTGTCCATAATCCAATTGTTCGTGTTGGAAGAATTTGTTTCTGCTCTTTTTCAGTCAAATTTATCGCATTTAAATAATATCTAAATAGGATTTTACAATTTATTGATGTGAATTTTGAATATTATGATTTTTCTAAATGAAATATACCTGAAATAATCGATAATATTGCACCAACTAATAAAAACAAACCCATTACATAACTGTTCAGTTCACCAAAATCGATAAGATTATAAAATATCCCCATAGCCCATACTATAAAAAAAATTCCAATACCAATTAAGATACCTCCAAAAAATTTCGAAGCACGATAAATGGCAGATAAAACTTCTAATCTATGAATTCTACTTTCCTTATCTCTAATTTCTTTCTCTTGACTTTCTAATTCTGTTTTAAGTTTTTGCAAAATTACTCTAGAATCATTAGTACTACTTTCAATAGCTTCTTTTGCTTTACTTAATTTCTCATGGTCTGTTTCTAAACGTTTTAATTTTTCGGTTAATGCTTCTAATCGCTTTTCTCGCTCAATATATTCTGTATTTGAGGTTTCAATATCTTCTTTTAACTCATTTACTCGTTTTTCATTTGCCTCTATTAAGTTTTCCTTAGCAATGATTTGTTCAATTAAAGAATTTGCAGTGTCATTGAGTTCTTGTATCCGTGATTCAATCTCTATCATTTGTTGCTGTTTATCCGCTAACTGTATCTTGTATTTGGCAAGAAGTTCCTCATATGTTTCTTTTTGTTTTTCCATTTCAGGAAATCCTTCTTTATATTCCTCAAGTAATGACTCAATTTCTTTAATTCTTCTTTCTTTTTTCTCAATTTGTTCAGTTAGTAATTTCTTTTCTTCTTCTTTAGCTTCAATTTCTGAATTTGAATGTTCTAATTCGATTTTGTTCTTACTAATAGAAACTCGAAGAGTTTCATTTTCAGCTCTTTGACTTTTTAATTTCATCTCTATTGCTTCTGCTTCTTCTTTTTGTTTCTCGAGTAAATCTTCATTTTCTTGGATTTCTTGATTCATTTTGGAAATTTTAGTACGAAGATCATCTTGAGTTGTAACCTTTTCTTTTATTGAATCTGTAAGTACAATTAAGTCTACTTGTCTTGTCTCATATTGTTTGACGAGTTGTTCATTATTTTTTAATAGTTCCATGTATTCTTGTTCTAAATTCTCTTTGCTTTCTGCAGTAATACTTAGTCTCTCCTCTAAATTACTCATCTCTTCGGTTTTACGATTATATTTTTCCTCAAGTTCTTTTGTTGTTTCTTCTAATGCAGTTAAATATTCTTCTTTATCATCTATTTTTTTATTAATGGACTTAAGCTTTTCCTGGGCTTCCCTTACTTCTTCACTAATTTCTTCAATCGCTTTCTTTTCAATCTCCTTTTCTTCTACGGTTTCTCCATTTATTATGGTTTCCGATATGTCTTCAATAGTATTTTCAAAAGTTCTAAGTTTTTTATCTATCATATCTCTTGAATTTTTAGCTTTCGATAAAAATTCCTTATCTACTCTGTCCGTTTCCTTTTCCGACTTAGTTTCCTTTTCCTCTCCTTTAAATTCGTTTGTCATTTTAAAATGATTGGATTATGATAATTAATACCTCATATAGAATTAGAATTTGAAAATTTAATTAATTTTTGCTAACGCAAAAC
>JBHLRA010000093.1:0-1670 GCA_048883045.1 Candidatus Thorarchaeota archaeon
CTAACATATCTTGCCAAAAATCTTCATCAAATGGAAAAGGTGGTTTTATTAATAATGCATCTTCAGGATCTTGATCCACAAGTTTTTTACTGGGGGTTGGTCTTTGAGAGCCAAAGAGAAAACTAAAAAAAACAGTTGAGAAGGCGAAGATACTAATAAGAATTATTACTACTAATATGGTCCCAATAATTCTTTTTTTATTGATGCCGCCTCCTAATAATTCCTCTCTTAATTCAGACATATTAAAATAAAATATAACTTTTTTTTTCCTACAAAGAGTTAAGAATACTAATTATAATTATTATATATATAATTTTCCACATATTATCTTAAACTATTAAGATTTTTAAAAATAAAATTAAGAAGAACTTTAATTTATTTCACTAATAAAAATTTACCGTAATTAGCTTATTTTAAATAATAGTATATCAAACTGTTTACATTCAGAATTAAAGGTCTTATTAATGATATAAAAGAAAAATCTAAAAATATTAAAATTCAAAACCACATTTAGTACACACCAGTTTTTTTGCATATATTGGTTTTGGAATGTAACTAATTATTCGTGTTTTATCTTCAACTTCTTTTACAGCAAAACCACTTGCGCCACAATTGGGGCAAATTCTTCTTCCAGAACCTGCTTGGACTGATGGACTTGGAGTGGATGTTGTTGTAGGTGTTAATGATGGTCCTGTACTATAGCTAGTTGTTTGATTTGTAATGCCTTGTGCTAAGCTAGAGGGCATAACTGCTTTAGGCTCTTTCAATTCTTGAATACGTTTTTCTTTATATGCAACCTCTTCTTGTAATTTAGTAATTTGTGCCTGTAATGGTCCAATTTGTTGCTGTAGCATTGAATTATGTTGTTGTAGCTCTTGGACCTGTTGTTGTAATCCAGGAATATGAGCTTGTAGTTGAGCATTTTCATCAGTCAATTGTCTTACTTGTTGTTGATATGCTTCATTTGAACTCTGAAGAGATTGTAACTGATTTGTGATTCTATTCGCTTGACTTTCCTTTTCTCTAACAAGGGCATTTAATTGGGAATTTTGGGTGTTTAGTTCATTAATTTGCGATTGTAACAGATTTAAAGTTGAATCTTTTTCTTGGAGTTGCATTCTTACTGAATCATAATCTTCTTGTGATGGACCTATTGAAATTGAAGGAGTTGGTTCAAGTGAAGGTGGAGAAGGTATTTGGGGAATAGGAGGGGCAGGAGGTGTAGTAAGAGGTTGATCATAACTAGGGGGTGTAACTGTAGGAGGCGGCATTGACGGAGGAGGTGTTAAAGGAGTTGCTGAAGGAGGTGGCATTGAAGGTACTGAAAACGGTTTTTTTTCTCTTTTCTTATCCTCATCATTTCTCTCATATTCGTCCGACATAATAATCTCTTTATAGTTTTTTATTACTTTAAATTTTATTATATAAAAATAAGTACAATTATTATAATAGCATAAATGTAAATATAAAAGTGTTTTGTAAGTTACTTCTTAAAAGCATTCCCAGTATGGTTTTAATTTTTCTTTTAGTGCAGGAATTAATTTGTTATTGAAATAATCTAGTAATTCTGGTCTAGAAAATCTTGGCTCCTCTAATATTAAATTATCATCTTCATCATTAAGAACTCTTAGGCAATTATAAACAGCTCGAGCTTGTTTATCCAATTCATA
>JBHLRA010000093.1:1770-11527 GCA_048883045.1 Candidatus Thorarchaeota archaeon
ATTACTAATTCACCTAAATTTGATTTAGAACCTTGATAAAATATATCTTGGGTACCATTACCATGATGACAATCCCAATCAATAATAGCTATTCTTTTTACTCCTTTTTCTCTAAAGAGATATTCTGCAGCAATAGCGATATTATTAAATATACAAAATCCAGCAAATTTATGGGAGTTAGAATGGTGACCAGGAGGCCTTACCAATGCAAAAGCATTTTTTACATTTTCATTTAATATCTCATCTATAGCTTGTAAATTTCCACCTACTGAAAATAATGATGCCTCATAGGTTTTTGGGGAAGCTACGGTATCCATATCAATCGCTTGAAGACGGTTCGTTTTAGCACTTAATTCGCAGATTTCTTGAATTTCTTTAATCAGTCTTTCTCTATGGACATATTTGATTTGATCTAAAGTTGCTTTTCTTGGTTTAATGATTTTGAAGTTTGGATCTTCAAGTATTTGCTGTTCTTTTAGAAAATTCATTATTGAAATTAACCGCTCATGACTCTCAACATGTTGTAGTTGAGTTCCAATATCATGTTCTAGGTAAATATCATCATATACTATTCCCGTCGTCATAATAATTTCTCTTTCTTTTGTCAATATTTTGAATTTAATTAGTTTAATATTTACATATAAACTTAAAAAAGTTTCTTCATAGAATTAATTAAATATGAACAAAACCATTAAATACACGCTGAAAATCATTGTAATTGGAGAACCTGCTGTCGGGAAAACAAGTTTAGTTAAAAAATTTATTACAGGGCAATTTACTAAAGATTATCGTTCAAGTATTGGAACAAATATTTTTACTAAAGAGATAAAATTAGAAAATAATATCAATATAAAGATACAGCTTTGGGATATTGCTGGACAAGAGCGTTGGATAAGTATGAGACCGTCTTATTATGCTGGAGCAAAGGGTATCATTATTGTTGGAGATTTAACACGTAGGAACACATTTACTCAAATTGAGAAATTTTGGATTCCTGATGTAAAACAATACTGTAGTCATGCTCCAATAATTTTACTCGCAAATAAGAATGATTTAGGATCTGAGTTGAGTGAAGAAGAAATTAACTCTTTAGAAGATAGAACTAATCCTATTTCAATTATTCATACATCAGCAAAAACAGGAGTAAATGTTGAGTCGGCATTTAAGATTATCTCGAATGAAGCAGTAAAAGTGTTCTATTAAAAAATATATTTTATAAAAACTAATTAATTAAGAATTTTATTATTCCATTTTATTTGTAAATTTAATGTGGTTACTTTTTGGTTCATATAGAGTTCCTTCTTTAATCAACTCATCTAAAGCATTCTCTATAAACTTTTTATCTAAATTCTCTTCTAATTCTAAAATCTGAATAACATTGGATTTTTCAAGCGCTCTCCAACTATTTTCTTCAAATATTTCTTTTAATTTGTCCATAATAATTTCTAATTTATTTAGATTAGTTCTAGATTGTCCTACAAAAATTCTATCCATATCAATTTTACCTGTTGTTTCATCATAACCCGTATCCTTTAGATATCTTTTAAATAATTTAATAATTTCTTCAACATCCTCTTCAATTACTTTATTTCTTAAAGACATTTTAGCATAAGATTCACTAAGTCTTACTAAAGCATCTAGATTTCTAGCTAAGATCGATATAATAGCATCTTCACTATCATATTGGCCCCTTAATTCAAGGTAAAATTCCTTTATTTTTTCTTTGGCCTCATCAGATAAAACAGGATTACATGTCCTTCTAGCATGTCTAATATATTTCTTTAAAAGATCTCTTGAGATTGGTGCGACAGAATTATTTTCTTCAAGTAAATCTTCTGAAGTTATCATAGAATTTTTTAAAATAAATTCAGCCATTTGAGCATCATCCGCTTTGTTAGGTTTGTCAACAACAACAAATATTAAATCAAATCGAGATAATAGAGAAGGAGGTAATCGAATATTTTGAGTTGGTGTTTTATATCTGTCATATCTTCCAGAGTAGGGATTAGCTGCCGCAATGATGGCAGTTTGTGCTTTTAAGGTAGCGACTATACCTGCTTTAGCTATACTTACAGTTTGTTGTTCCATAGCCTCATGTAGAGCAGATCTATCAGCAGTGTCCATTTTATCAAATTCATCTATTGCTGCGACCCCTCCATTTGCCAATACGACAACTCCAGCTTCAAGATTCATCTGATTTGTTTCAGTATCTTTAATTACTGCAGCAGTTAAGCCTACTGCAGTTGATCCTTTCCCAGAGGTGTATAATCCTCGTGGTGATACTTCTATAGCACTTTTCAAGATTTCTGATTTCCCAGTTCCTGGATCCCCAACAAAGAGGACGTGGATATCACCTCTTTTATATCCTCCACCTGGTTTTTTCTTCCTTGTTCCTGCGAATAAACTCAAAGCCGAGGCTAGTTTTAGATCTTCTCTCCCATATATATCAGGAGCGATTGATCTTGCGATTTTTTTCTGAATAAACGGTTCTTCTGATAGATCTTCAATTTTTTTCTTGTCTTCTTTAGTTAAATCAATGGCATCTTCTGTTTTATCTTCAGGATCTATAAAATTGGTTTCAAAGTAAGTCTTGAACAATGTAGAATTATTACTTTTAATTGACTGTGCTAATACAGATTTAAAAATTCCTGTAAACTTTACTCTATCGCCTGGTTTTACCGTATCAACTAGATCATATGTTAAAATTCCTTGGACTGATCTAGGAATTCTCCCAGGAGGTAAATCTTCCGGGATTTCTTGAATCATAATATTCTGCCAATCAATGAATTCTGAATGTTTTGATATAAGTCTAAAATCAGTTTGAGCTTTCGCTTTGCATCGTTTATTTGTACAGAATTTAGGCCATCTTATTCTTGAGGTTAATTGAGGTATATCAATCTGAGCTCCGCATAATTGACATATGAAAGTAGCTTTTTCTAATTTTGGTCTAATACTCGAACATCTGACTAATATCCCTTTCGACCATACTAGTGTTCCAATATGCTTAGCTCTTAAACCTCTTAAAGGAATTAATAATGGACTCATTTTATCTTTTGTAGTTATTCTTACAAAATAATCTATGTTTTTCATCTGTGAGCCTTGGAATTTTAATAAATTTTTAAATGCCTCCACCGCATCTTCTATTAAATCTTCAGGATCTTTTTTTAGCATTTCTGCAATATCAGGATCGCTAGCTAACAAGTCTTCAAATAAAACAACTAAAGTATTTTCACCTTTTGCATAGATTTCATTAATTTGGTCTTTATATTTATATATTCCAGGCGTCTCTTGAAAAGACCGATAAAAATCCTCAAAACGTTGAACTTTATTAATCGGTTGACTAGAGCTCGATAAAGGGGTTGTCATGTTAAATCCCAACAGAATTTTTTAATATACCTAATTATATTTGAAGATTTTTAATCCATTGTATTAATGAATTAGTTATTAAAGAATAAATAAGTGAAAATAAAAAAAAGGGACTGTCGCAAGAATTAATAAATTTTCTTATTAGCTTCTAAAACTCAATTTTTTTAATTATCTTTTAACTCTTGTAGATTTGCACAAATAATAGGATCTTGACTCATTTCACATCTTATTTTTAATAAAGAAATTATTCTTTTTTTTGTTTTGGGATCTTCATACTTTGCGGTTCGACCCAAAATTAATGCTATTGAACGTTGAATTTCTAAAGAACCCTCTCCACTGAGATTTTGTAATAATCTATTCAAGATCTTGTCCAATCCTACTTTTTGTACTATTTGTACAATACTGTTAATACTCCTTGTTCTTACTTCTTTTGATTCGTCCTCCAGTAATATAATAATTTCATCAAATATATGTTCAATTTGATTGCTATAAATCTGGAGTAGTCCAGCTGATGCTTCTCTAATTTTAGGATCATTACTTCCCAAATTATCTTTAAAAATTTCAAATGGAATATGTGAATCGGTAACTTCTTTAATATTTGATAAGATATTCAAAACAGACCTGCGAACCCAATTTTGCTCATCATTTATTAAAGTTATAAGTTTTTCGAGAATTTTTTCTTTTTCTTCGATATGATTTATAATTTTACCTAAACTTGAAACCGCCGCTTCTCTAACTATCCACTCATCATCACTTAATGCTTTTTTTATTAATATATCAACGGTAGAAGACGGTTGGTTATATCCTATAAAACCTAATATTTTTACACTTGTTTCACGGACAAATGAGTCTGGATCGTCAAGAAAATTTAGAATTTCTTGGGTAGGAATAATATCAGGTGATTCTTTTGCAATTTCTAATAAATTTTTAGAAAAGACAATCCTTGTAGACAATTCTTGTTTTACTAATATTTGTAAAAATTCAGATATAAAAGGTTTTATTAGGGAGGAGTTTTTTTGTGCTATTTTTGAGATAACATTTGAAGCTGTTTTTTTTATTTGTTTGTTTTTATCCTTCTCTAATAGTGTTAGGATAGGTCTTAAATTAACGTATTCAATGAATTCTTCTACTAAACCCTCTATTGAATTAATAGCATTTAATCTAATATCATCATTTTCATTATTTAAATAATTTAATAAGATTGGAATTATATGCTTTGGATCTTTTTTACCTATTTTAATTAATGTTTGTGAAATGATTCCCTTTGTAATATATTTTGAAATATCTGGGATCTTTATTAAATTTTGAATTATTAAATCTGGTGTATTTTCATAATGTTCTATTAAAATCTCCGATATTTTTTCTTTTAGTGGGTCATTTTCAAATTTTATAAACGTTAATAAAATCTCCAATATTTTTTGTGGATTATATTTCCATAGCTTTCCAAGTAAAGAAATAACACTAAATACTATTTTAAAATTATTTGGATCTATTTTGTTAATTATCTCTTCTATATCAAATAAGTTTGGTTCCTCCTCGAAGTATTTTACGAGGATTTTTATTGCTGCTTGTCTTGTTGCTTCATTTGAATCAGTTAAACCGTCTAGGAAGGGAAAAAAAGGAATATTATTTTTCTTGAAATTACCAATTTTTGCCAAAACCTCATAAATAGAGGTTCGAACTGAACTAGAGGGGTCTTTAATGAGCGGTAAAATTTTAGAAATCAATTTTCTATCTATTTGTTTAATATTAAGATTTTTTAGGTTTTTAACCGCTGCTGAGCTAATTTCATTATTCACATCAAAAATTTTTTCAATAATAATATCAATAGGGAGTGTAAAAGATGAAGCTGAAAATAAATTAAGAACTTCAACCTGAATAAGAATACTGGGGTTATTAATTAATTTTTTAACATTTAAATTTAGAATTAAGTCAGGGTTATTCTTTATCAATCTACTTAATATTTTAAGTCCCAATATTTTCATTCTCCATTCTGGATCTTCAATTATATTAAAGAGTATATCCTTAGGAATTTTTTCTATAAAATTTATATTTGAATTTAATAAAAATTTTGCAATAGGAACGGATTTATCATAATTCGGGGACTTTAATGCTTCTATTATCCAAGGTAATATTAATTCTGGAACATCGTTTTCCAATTGAATCAAAATTTTATTACTTACTTGTCTCACATATGGATCATAATCACATATACCATCTAATATTGAATTTTTAAATTTCCAATTATTGAGATTTATTTCATCCTTTAAAGGAATTCTTTGAAACATTAAGAATATAGTTTCTTCTGCATGTTTTCTTATTTTAGGATTACCATGTTTAATAAAATTGAATAAGGGAATAGGATCAAATGTTTGACCACTTTCAGTAATTTTAGAGTACCTAATATTTAAACCAAATTCATTATTCCTTGATAAAATGAAATAAGAAGTGAAAATAACTAAAACTATTTCTTCAATAACGGCTGCCCACGCAAACATATAGAAATTTGAGTAAATCTGGTTTGTAATACTCCATAAATTAAAGGTATATTGCAATTTTTCAGGATTAACGATTAAGAAATTAATTAATACATTTATTCCTATAGATGCCATCAAGTAGGCTGCAAAATAGATATCAATTCCTCTATATTTTATTTTTCTTCCCCAAAAGCGTGTAAAATATCCTAATATTCCAAATAGAAGCGTTACAAAAACAAAAACTGAAGACATTGTTGAAATTGCTATTGTTCGAGTAAAAAAGAACATTACAGTTTGAATTAAAGAAATCCAAGCCCATACAAACACAAATAACATTAAACCGAGTAATATATAAGAACCTGGATCAGATAAGAATTGTTTCATTCCTCTTTTACTATCTTCAAAATTAAGAAAAATAGATCTCCTTAGATCTGGAATATGATAATAAACATTTGAAATACCAGCGACATAACCTTTTGATCCATAAAATGTTAATATCATTAGAGGATATACAAGCATCCAAGTTATCCATATCATGATAAAAGGCAATCCAATTATGGTTAGCAGAAAGATAGGGAAAATGAATACTATTAGATAAAAAGCTAAGGCAATTAATACATTTATAATCTGATTTCCTGACAAATTTATTATCTTAATACTTAAAAATTTGTGAAAAGGAGTCATTCCTTCATCTGATTCTTTACTTAAAGCAATAAATAGAAAATCAATCAATGGATAAAATGAAATATAACCTAGACAGAATATAAATGGTACTAATAATACAAGAGGATGTACATCTGGGGGAGTAGTCTCTGGATCCCAAAATTCTGGTGTTCTTACAGTAAAAATGACAGCGACAGTAAAAACTATCATGATAGATAGGCTAAAAATGATTCCGTAAATAACGCATTGAAATCGGTCTTTGTTTCTAAATTCTCCTTTTTTAACCAGTGCTACTTGTTTATAAATAAGTAAGAACCCCAATAGAAAAAATGCAATAAAGAATATTAGAAGTATTATTTCTAATGCCAAGATTTTCACAAAATTTTTAGATTATTAATAAAATAATAGAATGTTTATTTCTTGTTTATTACTTTTTGCATAGTATATAAAGACTTATTAATTTTTTAAATCTGGTGCATAATTTATTGAAAGCAATTGAAGAACGCTTTGCAGATTCATTGAATAGAATTAATTTTATTTTCAAAAATGAAAAAATAGTAACTGAATGCGTAAAAAATTTTGATGGTTTTTCATTATTAGGAGAATCTTTTGGTCCTTTCGAGAAGGGCAAGAAATATAAATTAAATTTATTTTCCTCACTTCCTTTCATTGAAAAAGATATTTTAAAAGTTGCAGCTGCAGATAAATGCGATAATTTCGACGTTCAACGATATGCAATAGGAGAAAGGGATGATGTTAAATTAAACAAAAGAGCAAGTCACTTTTTTTTAAACAAAATAAAAGAATTTAGAAGAATTATGGAAATGGAAATTGATAAAAGTAATAAACCAAAAATAGATTTTGATAGATATAATTCATATGCTTCTAATATCATTGATAGTCGTTTATTAAAAATATTAAAGTTATCTATGACAGAGTTATCTTTAGAGGATGAGAGGAAATTAACGAACTCTGAGAAAATTTTTTACAAAAATCTAAATCTACTTATTAAAATATGGAGAGAGTTTTTTACATTTTAGCACTTTTAAATTGAATCCGCCTAGCACCATATTTCTTAAAGTACTCCTCAATATGCATTTTCATATCTTCATCCATTTTTATTCTGGGTAGCAAATCAACTGCATTGCTCATTGCATAATATTGAAGATTTTGTTCTTTTATAATTTGTTCAACACTTTTTCCATCATCTCTTAATTCATTTCTATTTGTCAAACCTATAGTTGCTATTATATTCACATCTAGTTTTTTTAAATTCTTTATAGTAGTGATGAGTGAATCACCAGTTGTTGTTACATCTTCAATAATAATAGTTTTTCCTTTAGGAATTCCAACAAAAAATCTATCTTTTGGATCACCGTGTTCTTTTTGTTTAGCTCTACCCATCGATAAAGGGTAAATTCCAGAATTATAATTTTTTTGTCTTCTTGCCCACTTATATTGCGTTATTATACCTAATTTTGTTGCCCCTTCTGGAACACCATAAAAGCATAGCGGATCTAATCCTAAATAATCGATAAACGAAAGAATAAAATCTGTTAATTGATCAAGTAAATAAACATCGGAAGAAATGTTCCTCCAATTTACATACCAATAAGATAATCTACCTGATTTTAATTTTAGAGGTTCTTCAAAGAATCCAATAATCTTATTATCTAAGATGAAATTATGAAATCTGTCTATTTCATTCTCCCAATTCATAGGATAAATCTTACTCTTTTAATGTTAAATATTCCTTTCTCGCTTTTGCATATTCTTCTCCACTAATTTTACCTTCTAGGAAAGATTTTTCTTTTTCACGCATTGTCTTCCTTCTTTTTGCTAGTTCTTTCTTTCTTTCAGCACTTGCGAAATTGCTTGAAATATTCTCAGCTAACTTCACAATTTGTTTATCTTTATTCTCTAGAAGCCGGGATAGATATCTTTGTATTGGTTTCGCCATTTCAATATCTTTTTTTGAAATTTCTTCAATACGAGTTAAAGCCAATATAATCTGTTCGTTATCATCTCCTTCCAAAACACTTACTAACCTAGGAATTGCGACTTCAGTCATAATTTCGTCGAGATATACCTCAACTTCTTTCTTTGCACTACCATAATTGTCTAATTGTTTAGTTCTTATATATTCAATGAAAATTAAAGGTAATTCAATTGGCCATTCTTTCATATCCTCCTTATCAATCAATTGAACAACTCCACTATCGCCTTTTTTAAAAATTTTTATATCCAATCACCTGTTGTGAGTTTTTCTGGTAAGTATTTATCTGTTAAAAATTTAAACCCATGCGAAGCAAATGCTTGTATTTCAGCCTTTATTTTGAGTCTAATTGCTAACTTGAGATCTTCCTCCCATGCTTTATTTTTTTTTACGAAATCTTCATTTAACAAATCCTTTGTACGTTTTTCATCTTGTTTATTCATTTTTATTCTAACTTCTTGGGGAATTTTATATTTATCTAAATCTCTAGTTAAAACTCCAAGAAGTTTTATATTTGGTGTAGCAAGAAAAGGTGATTCATAGCTTAACCTCTTAGAACCTCTTAGATATACTGAATGAATATAATGCCCATAAGGATCACTATCAACTAAACTAAATACTGGAAGATTTAATTCTTTGCTTAATCTCTTCAAAAACATTCTTACTGCAACATTTCCAACCCCTTGAGCCGTTAATAGGATGCAAGGATATTTTCTCCAAAATCTGGCTTCTGCTAAGCGCATCATAGCAGCATCCTTCTCTATGACCAAAATAAATTCAGCATCAGACTCAATTATTTCAATATTATCAAGCATTGGTGAGATTGTCCATCCCCCACTCCCTAATCCTTCCAAATCAATAATATCGTTTCTATCACGAATCCTCAACCGTCCTACACACGTACCTTTTGGAGCCGCTACAATATGTGTAGAATTTCTTGTAGTATATAGCATTGTAGCAACGTCTTCAATACTTTTATCGCTATTTTTTTGTTCTTGGAATAAATTAACATCTGTATAGAATACTTCCCTTTTCGTGGCATGAATATCTTCATTAAGAAGTTCATAAACAACTTCTAATACCCTCATTAGTCTAGTGATATCAGCAACACTAGTCAGTGAGTGAAATTGCTTTTCCATTATTTGTGTGCCGAGTAAAAGTAAATCACTTTCTTCATCCCAGATGATATTTGTACTTGATCTAGAAGGTAATTCAATATAGGGTCTTCCTGAAGTATAAATTTTTTCAAGGACTT
>JBHLRA010000094.1:0-11421 GCA_048883045.1 Candidatus Thorarchaeota archaeon
AAAGTTCCAATTCCAACCATTTTCCCTTTATGAATGATACCTATGCGATCACACAATTCTTGAGCAATCTCCATAATATGCGTTGAAAAAAGAACTGAACCACCACTCTCTGTGTGTAGATCCAATATAGATTTAACAACTCTTACAGATTTCGCGTCAAGACCTGCAATAGGCTCATCCAAAATGAGTAAATCTGGTTCATGGAGTATTGCGGCAATAATTTGTAATTTTTGTTTATTACCATGGGATAAAGTAGCGATTAACTGATCATAATATTCTATCGCTTCTAGACTTTCCATATACTCTTTTGCAAGCTCTGTACTCTTTACTTCATCTAATTTACGCACAGATGCTATAAAATTGAATAAATCTTTAGGCGTTAACGATTTGAATATTAAAGGTTCTTCACTTACGTAGCCTATTCGACGTTTAATTTCAACTTCATCATGTTCAGGATTCATTCCAAAAACACTCATTTCACCTTCATTTGGCTCAAGGAGTCCTAATAGTAGCTTTATAGTGGTAGTTTTCCCCGCGCCATTAGGCCCTAAAAGACCAAATACTTCACCTTGGTGAACGTTAAAAGAAATACCATTAACAGCTTTAACTTCACCAAAAAATTTCTTTAACCCATTAACTATTATTACTTCATGATTGGACATAATCATTCTTTAAAATAGATTGTTTAACATAAATTTTACTATAAAATAATTATATATTTGTTTATATATTTCCATATATTATTATATTTAAATGTTGTGGATAGTATATAAATAATACTAAATATGTTGTTTATTATAAAATCCGATTGTTTTAATAATATATATAGATATATATACCTTTATTTTTTCTTCTCTTTCATAATTATTACGATTGAAATTATTATAAGAATTGTTCCTATCAAGTGAGCGATTGTGAATTGCTCCCCAAGAATAAATGATGCAAAAACAGCAGAAGATATCGGAGTTGGTGCTAAAAGAGTAGTAGCTTTTGAGACATCTAAGTAAGATAATGTTAAATACCAACATACTAATCCCGTCCCATAAACAGCTCCCATTGTTAAAAAAAATAATAAATTAGCAGGTTCAATGAATAAGTTTAGATTTGGAGTAAAGAATATCAGATAAGTAGATATCAATATCAAACCAGATATAAAATTCCTAATAAATACCATTTGTATGGGTGTTGCTTCATTTCTATTGAATATTGGCTTAGTAAGCGTATGTCCAATCATCCATAAAAAAGTTATTAGCAATAAGATTCCAACCCCAATTAAAACAAAATTATTAATATCGATTAATGTAAAGAATTGAGTAATACTAATTGCTAGTCCAATGAATAATATAAATGAAAAAGCAATTTGCAATTTAGTAATCCTTTCTTTTAAAATAAGATAACCCAATAATAGACCAAAGAAAACAGTAGTTTTTTGTGTTAAAGATCCATTTATTGCCCCTGCTAGATCATATCCAATAAAAAATAGCACTTGATTAACACTAAATAGAAGACCAATAAAGACCAACAAAGAGATATTTTTCTTCCAATTTATTAGAAAATGAAATCTGTTATTCTCATTTGGTTGATTATTCATTTTTTGTCTATTAATATTCATGATTTTTAACTCAAATAACATAATTACTAAAAAAATCAATGCTTGAACTAAGCAAGTCATTGCTCCTGAAAGATATGCATCAACAGTGCTAGGTCTTAAAAGAGCAATTATAGGTTGTAAACCTACAAAAATTATACCAATAAAACCTGTTACCAGACCTTTCTTAATATTCTTGTCCAAGGTAATTATGAATATGTTTAAGCAATTTAAAACTTTATTTTAATGGAAAAATCAAGCAATCTGTATAGTATTTTTGGGGGAGGTCAAAAATTGAATATTTGGACATTTTTTATTATTTAATCATGATCATCGACATTTGACAAAATTTAATTTATTAGGATAATTAAAAAAGAAAACTTATTTCATTAAAAAGAAGTGAATAAAAATTTCTGACAATTTCGCAATTATTACAAAAGATTTAACTAAAAAATTTGGGAACATTGTAGCTGTAAATAATCTGAATTTAAAAATTCCATATGGTAAAACATATGGGCTCTTAGGTCCCAACGGAGCTGGTAAAACTACTACTGTTAGAATGTTAAATGCCATAATTTCCCCTACAAGTGGTACTGCCGAAGTAGTAGGATTTGACATTATAACTCAGAGTAAAGATGTGAAAATAAACTGTGGTTTTTTGCCTGAATCCCCTGGACTCTATCAAAAGTTGACAGCTAAAGAATTCTTGGAATTTGTTGGTGAGTTATATTACCTCCCAAAAAATATTATTTCTACACGTATAGAAGAATTATTGGATATTTTTGACTTGGAGGGGCGTGAAAATGATCTTTTAGAAGGATATTCGAGAGGTATGAAGCAAAAAGTTTGTTTATGCGCCGCCTTAATACAAGATCCTAAGATAATATTCTTAGATGAGCCAACTTCAAATCTAGATCCCGCAGCAGCTAGAATGGTAAAGGATTTAATCTCTGATCTTGCCAAGAAAGCGGATAAAACTATCTTTATCTGTACTCATCTCCTTGATGCGGCTGAAGAGTTATGTGATTTAATTGGTATCATTGATAAGGGGGAATTAAAAGTAGAGGGAAGCCCAAAAAAGATTATTGATTCCGTTGAGGCAAAAGATTTAGAAGAAGCCTATCTAAAAATTATGGGTGTTTCTAAAATTGAAGATTTACTGGCATGGAGAGAAGAAGCCCCCAATAACTCCGTAAAAGACAAAAAAAGAAAAAGGAAAAAAGAAAAACTGGATTAGAATGGCTCTTTGGAAGACAATTGCTAAGAATGAAATAAAATTAAGAACTAATAAATTTCGAAATCACCGACTTTTATTTTTTGTTCTTTTGTATTCATTTTTTATTATTTGGGCTTTTTTAATAGCTCCAATGCTTTTTAATTTTTTTATGCCAACATTAGCAGAATCAATTCCAGAAATTAATTTAGCAGTAGCTCTATTTATTGAATATATATTAATGGCTTTCTTTTTATCCATTTTTATTTATCCTTTAAATAGTATATATAGAAAAATTGAAATTGGTTTCAAAGAAATAATATTAGCATCACCAGCTACTCCAGGTGATATTTTCTTAGGAGAATTCTTAGGAAAATTGCCAATTTTTTTAGGGGGTGTTTTGCTTTTCACTCCAATAATAACAGGAATGCTTAATCCTGTTATTAATTTAAATTTAATCCAAAATATTATTATTTATGCGTGCATTTTTGGATTAGTATTATTTGCCACTCTATTAGGCTCTATTTTTGCCGCATGGTTAGAACACAAAATTGCCAAAAGTGATCGCGCCAAGGATTTAGGAAGAATAATTTTATTTCTCTTATCCATTGCGATGGTTGCAATAATTTATACTTTGCAATTTCTATTTGAATATCTTATTTCAAATCCACAATTAAGGAACTGGGTATTATTCTATCCTTCTTTATGGTTTTCTAATATAATTCTTTTCTCTATTGATCCAAGTCTGATAAGTAGTTATATTTTAAATATTTGGTCTAGCTTAGCTCTAGTCATAATTATTCCGCTAATCATATTCTTGATTGCTTATAAAAAAGCTAATTCTTTTTTCACTGTCGAAGGAGGTATTGAGAAAATATCTTCAACTATAGAACGAGAAAATAAATTCTATATTTTAACTAGAAAATTAACAGGGCATAAATGGGAAGGTCTAATTATAACTCAATTAAAGGAGTTCTTGAGAAGAAGAGAGAGTATAATGAAGTTTGCTTATCTAATAGGACTAGTGGGAGTTTTAGGTGTTCTTTTCTCATCATTTGGTTTGGATTATTTGGTCGGTCAATCAATAGTAATTGCAATGATTATTATAATTGGAGGAATAATGTATGGTTTAATGTTTGGAAGCTATATTTTTGTTGGAAGTAAAGATTTAATTTGGGTTTATAAAAGAAGTCCTCGAACTATTCGTGCTTTAGTCTATTCATATCTACTTGCAATGTTAATATTTAACTTACTAATGGCATTAGGACTCACAATTTTCTTTTCTTTTATACTAAAATTCGACGTTTTTAATATTATATTTTTCTTTACATTCTATTTAATAAATAGTGAAGTGGTTATTTCCCAAGCAGTTGGAATTCAATGTTTAAGTCCCGCTTTTGAGGAAAAAGGCAGCGCAATGACATCAAATAACCTTTTTTTAATGATTTTACAGCTGATACCTTTTCAATTTATTCTCTTATTCATAATATTAGCATTTCCAGTGCCATCCTCTCCTGTTATGGCAAGATTTCATTATCTTATGCCATTGTTATTAATTTCCATTGTAACTGCAGTTCCATTATTATTTTTAGGATTAAGAAAATTAAATAGAATTGAATAAGGAAAATTAAAACCAGCAAATAAGACTATTAGCAAATACAATGATTCAATTTAGTTTTAAACTCAAATGATAGGGATTAAACATTTCCTCCTTTCTTTATAATTAAACTTATTGTTTAAAAAAATGGTTAAAAGTGTATAATATAGGTCATAATTTTTAAAAGAAAAACTTGAGAAAAATTAATGACTATAAGGAATTATTTCAATTCTTTTCGTTCAATTTTTTTTAATTCCTCTTTTAAACTATCATCAATAGTTCTTAAAGAATTTTTTGCCATTAATCTTTGTGATTCTTCTCTTGCTCTTTTTCTGGTGGATTTTGAACCCATATTCTTCCATGAATCACGTGTCATACGATCTATTATTGGACTAGGAAGGAATAATTCTTTTCTAAAGTATTTCAAAGTTGTTGGATGAGATAATAGTTCTTCCTTATCTTCATAATCTTTTAATATTTCTGAAGCAAAGGGTGATTCATGAATTTGAATCCCTCGAATTAATCTTTTTACCATCCCCACTATTTCATTATCAATAATTAACTTCTCAATACTTTGTGTTGATTCAAAATCGAGCATTCCAGGGCCAGAGATCATATTAATTCCCGCTAAACCCGCTAATAGAGCTCCCATACCCGCTTCAAAACCTGCTTGACTGTCAGGAACTTTAGAATCGCTAAGTGACATGTAGGCATGGGTTGGTAAATTCAAGTATTTACCCATCTCAATATCTCCTAAGTTTATCATCATCGTTTCTATAGCTCCCATCGGTGTTGTACCATGTTTCATATCAAATACAGCTGGAGAACCTCCCCAAATTAAAGGAGCTCCTTTTTTGGTTAACTGTACTATTACAACTCCCGCAAGACATTCGGCACAATGTTGAGTAATCGATCCAATCAAAGTGATTGGAGCATTAGCTCCCGCTAATGGCATTGACACAAATTCAGAAGGAATCATGCTATTAGCGGCATCAATTAATGATTGAGTTGTAAGATCGGACCATTTGAGAGGAGGGCTAGGACAAGCATCAAATATAGCTAGTGGCTTTCGAGCTAGATCGTCTTCTGAAAGTCTACATGTCAAAAGAATTTCCTTCATTATTGAGAAGCTTTCTTTACGAAAAGTTCCTGTGACGACTGGTTTATAGCAATGGGACAATGCTAGATATAATCTATGCCAATCTTGAGCTTCTTTGGGGACATCTTGATAAATTAATGCTGTACTTTGAGCATCAACAAATTTTAATTGCTCCACTATTTTAGAGAATCTAATAAAATCATTAGACAATGCTTCTCGGATATCTCCTGTTTTCTCATCTAGTATAAATATTGCTGCTGAACCTGGATCAAAATTAACATTATTCCCACTTAAAGAAATATGTTTATTACCCTCTCTGTCATAAAGTGTGATTTCCCTAGGAACTGTTTTTAGACATTTATCAATCAAATCTGGTGTTATGAAAAAACGTGCACCCTTATGATTTATACCATGTTTTTTTAATAAATCAATTGCTTCATGATTTTCTATAAAAACTCCTTGGGTTTGTAGAATTACTTTCGCTTCTTCCAATATAATTTTTTTATGGTAATCATCTAATATTTTTATCTCTGGTCGAATTATTGACATATATTTGAACTCCTGAGATTAATTATTTTTGAAAAGAATCAATAGTTTTACGGATTTCTTTTATAGTTATTGGAGATGTTCCACAACATCCTCCTACAATCTTTACGCCTATTTCAATCATTTTTCTGATATCCTCTGCGAAATCTTCTTCAGATTGCTCATAATATGTTCTATTATCCTTAACTACAGGGAGACCTGCGTTAGGTTTTATAGAGAGTGGTTTATCTGTAAGATCTTTAGCATTTTTTAATAGCTCAATCATATCGCTAGATCCTAATGTACAATTCGCTCCTATCACGTCTACATTTTCATTATTTAGCATTCCTATACATTTTTCTAAAGAATCTCCCATTATTGTAAAAAAACCTTTTTTGGTTTTTTTATATGTCATTGAAGAAATTATCGGTTTTTTGGAAATATCACGAATAGCTTTTATTGCTGCTATCATTTCCTCAAGATCTGAAATTGTTTCAATATGCCAGAGATTAACACCTTTTTCTAATAGTTTTGTTTGAGTCGAAAAACTGGAATACCATTCTTCACTTGAAGCATTTCCTACGGGAGGTCTAAACTCACCTGTTGGACCAATATCACCAACAATTAAGCCTCTTGATGGACATGCTTTTTTTATATTCTCTAACGCATTTTCAATTATTTCTTTAATCCTATCCTCGAGATTATGGCGTCGTAAATTTAATGGAGTTGAGCCAAAAGTATTTGATTGGCACATATCTGAGCCGGCATCATAATATGATTTATGAATTTCAACAATTGTATCTGGTTTTTCAATATTTAATATATCTGGAACTTTTCCTGGTTCTAAACCTCTTTTAATAAGTTCCGTCCCCATACCTCCATCGAATAGAATAATTTTAGAATCATCCTTCAACCAATCTTGAAAATTCATACTTTTCTACCTCTTAATATTCACAATTTATTTTCTTTGTAAAGATTTAACTAATTTAACAGCATCTATAGCATTCTCAGCAAAACCATCTGCATTACATTCTTTTACCCAAGTACTAGTTACAGGAGCTCCACCAAGAATAACCTTAAATTTATCTTTTAAACCATTTTCTTTTAAAATATCTATAATCTTCTTTTGACCAATCATAGTAGTTGTTAAAAGAGCAGAAACACCAATAATATCTACATTATTCTCTATTGCCTTATCGATGATTGTTTTAGCAGGAACATCAGCGCCTAAATCAAAAACTTCATAACCATATGCTCTTAGCATTGTAGCTACAATTGTTTTTCCAATTGAATGAATATCTCCTTCTATTGTGGCTATAACAACTTTACCTTGAGTAATACTTTCTGATCCTTTTTTGAGGTGCGGTATTAGTAAATCTAAACATTTTTGCATTATATCTGCTCCTCTCATCAATTCAGGTAAGAAAAATTCACCTTCTTCCCATAATTCACCTACTTTTCGAATTCCTGCAGCAAATCCATTTTCTATAACATCAAGTAGATTAATCTTATTTTTTATGGCCTCGTTGGCTAACCCAATTGCTTCTTCCTCTTCTAGATTAACAATGGAATCTATGATCTTTTTATATAACTTCTCTTTAGTCAAATAAACCATTACTCGAGTTTAGTAAAATAAATTATAATTAATTTGTATTAAATTTAAAGAAAATATTGGTGTAAATAAATTAAATATTATTTATTTAAGGATAGCAATCGCATCTATTTCGATTAGCATTCCAGGCACTGGAAAATTTGAGACTTCTACTGTCGACCTTGTCGGAAAGATTTCAGTTACACCATTCTTCTCGAAAAACTCTTTATAAGCTTTATTCATTTCAGTAAAATCGTTTATGTTTTTCATAAATACAGTAATTTTAACAATATTTGAAACATTTCCTCCCGCAGTTTTAACAATTTGCTTTATTTTTTCAAGGGCAGTTTGTGTTTGTTCTTCTATTCCTGTTGTACCTCGGGCTGGTCCTTGACCTGATACAAAAATGAGATTCCCTACCTTCACTCCAGGACAATAAGGGCCTGCTACAGTAGCATTTTCAGGAAAAATCTTCTCATTAGCAACCATAATTATCTATACACCACTTTTTTTAATAATTTTTCCCTCTTGCTAAAATATCCCACCTTCCTATAACTTCACCATCTTTAACGACTGTAAAAAAGTCATATAAATTTACTGTTGTACATATATGTGAAGGATAAAGTTCTAATTTTTGACCAATTCTGAAATCCTCCTTTGGAGATACTCTGAAAACAGAGTGTTCTTCTGACATTCCTCTGATTTTACATTTAGGATAATTCTTAAAAACTGGATTACCTTTATCGTTTGTTGCAGCTTTTAAACCCACATCAATGGTATAAAATCTCTTACCGGGATTATTAGTAATTGTACCTATTACAGTAGTAGCAATATCAAATTCAGGAGAAATTTCAGAATAATGTTCCTCATTAAAAATATATGTGCCGGGTTGAATTTCGGTCAAACCATCATATTTAGCTGAATACTTATATGTAGCAGTATTACTTGCTGTTGTATAATTAATTTCAAATCCATTTTCATTTAGAAGATCTTTGGTATCAACTAATAATTTTATGCTTTCTTCAGTTTGTCGTTTCCTCAATTCAGGATCAATCACAGAAGTTAAATGACCTTCATAACCTTGAAGACCAACTAACTCTAAATTTTTATATTTTTTTATAAGGTTAGCAAATTTCAGTGCTGGTTCTCCCGGTTGAACACCATTTCTTCCTAATCCTATATCTAACTCAAGCAAGATTTCTAGTTTAACATCTTCTGCTGATGCAGCTTTATGTAAGTCTATGATGTTCTTCTCAGAATCAACACAAACTCTAACAAGTGATTTTTTATTTAATTCTATTAGTCTTTTAATTTGGTTTAATTCGATAACTTGATTTGCAATTAGGATATCGTCAAAACCTTGTTCTGCAAAAATTTCAGCTTCCCCTACTCTTGCAACACAAATCCCACTAGCTCCCGCTTCTAATTGTATCTTTCCTATTTTGGGACATTTATGAGTTTTTATATGGGGTCTTAAATCGACATCATTCTCTTTAGCAAATCTTGCCATAGTTTCAACGTTTTTTTTCATTAGGTTAAAATCAATAACTAGAGCTGGTGTAGAAATTTCATCTTTCCAATTTGCTTCCATGATTAACGACCCCACAATAGCATAATGAAGAACATAAAGTGAAATTGTAATTAAATTTATTGAAGAATTGACTTAAACAAATTAACTGCCTGAATAAGATCGAAAAAATTATTTGTTAACAATCTTTTTATTTTTTAATTAGTATTGTAAAGGATTGTGTAGATTAATGTCCAAGAAATTTTCTAAAGAACCATTAAGAGGAATGGATGATTACTACCCTTCAGATTTACGTGAAGTCAATTGGATAATTGAGACTATAAGAGATATAACAGAAAGATATGGTTATGAAGAGTATGCTACACCACAAATAGAACCTGTAGAAATTTTTGCTGCAAAATCCTCTGATGAACTAGTCAATGAGCAGTCATTTATTGTGGAAAAAAAACAAGGAGAAAGACTTATATTAATCCCAGAACTTACACCTTCTTTAGCCCGAATGGTAGCCAAAAAAAGTCAAGAATTAAAAAAACCTATTCGATGGTTCTCAGTCCCAACCTGCTTTAGGTATGAAAGACCCCAAAGAGGCCGTAGACGTGCATTTCTACAACCTAATGTAGACATTTTAGGAGAAGAAAGTCTTTATGCTGACCTCGAAATATTTAATATAATTGTAGATATTTTCACAGAATTTGGCGCTACAGCAGAACAGTTCCAAATTTTCTATAATAGTAGACGATTTATGGATTCAGTAAGTGAATTTATAATTGAAATTGAAAAAGATAAGATTCCATTAGTCTATAAGGTATTAGATAAATCTGATAAAATGGAAGAGGGAGAATTTGAAAAATATTTAATTGATACATTTCAAGATGAGGTAATTATTCAGGGTATATTAAAATTAAAAGAAGCGACTAGTATTGAAGATCTATTGGAAAAATTCGATAATATACCAAAAGATTTTTATCAATCTGACGGATATCTTGAAATAACAAATTTTAATCGACTTTTAAATGAACTGAATCTTTCTAATTATTGTACTTTTTCATCTGGGACAGTTAGAGGTCTTGATTATTATACTGGAATTATTTATGAGGTATTTGACACTGGAAAAGAAAATATAAGAAGTATTTTTGGAGGGGGAAGATATGATGATTTATTATCAATATTCTCCGACGAAAGAATTACGGGGACTGGTTTTGGTATGGGTATTTACACACTTTCTTTGTTTTTAAGAACCTATAACTTGATTCCAGAAGACATTAGAGAAAAAGATTATAGTGACACGATCTATATAGCATCTATAAGCGAAGAAATGTCAACTTATGCTTTTGAACTTGCTAGAATAATTAGAGATGAAGATTTTCCGTGTGTAATTGACTACAGATTTAAGAATTTAAAAAATCAACTCTCAAAAGCCAATGAATTGGGAGTTTTAATTGTGTTAATCATTGGTCCTGAAGAATTAACTGAAAGAACTGTAACTATTAGAAACATGGTTTCTAAAGAACAAAAAACAATTGCTTTAATTGATTTAATGGATGAGATATATGATATTATCGATCAATTCGGGGAAAATTAATTTAATTCATAAAAATTTTATGTTATGATATTAGATTTTATTTTAGAAAATTAAACATTTCTAATCATGAGTTTTATTGAGGATCTAATTCGATTAATAAAAGAAAAAAACACTGTTGTTTGAATGGGACTTGATCCCAGAATGGATAATGAAGGGGAAATTCCCCAATATTTAATTGAATAAAAAAAGAATCCAAATGAAATAATATTTGAATTTAATAATATATTAATTGATAATACATGTGACTTAATTTCAGTAATAAAACCTCAAATTAGTTTAATAAGTAGTTTATTTTATAAGTTCTGATTTTGTTATTCCGTATATTCTACCCTAATTCAATTTAATAAAGTGTAACACATCATTTAATCATCCAAATCCTTTATTACTAGACTTTTAGCTATTATTTTAAAATTATCAACAATATTTTGATAATCACTATCATATGGTATCCACCATAAGTCTGGACCTTCAGATTGATCAAAATTGATATGAAGAGGCCTAACAACTTCATAGAATCCAAACTTCCCGTGAGATCTTCCAATTCCAGAGTTTTTTGTGCCTCCCCAAGGGGTGGGTGAAAGTGCAAAAGTATACACGACTTCATTTATCATTACTGTACCTGTATCTATTTCTTCAGCAATTTTTTGTCCAAATTCTAGATTTTTTGTCCATACAGAAGATGTCAAGCCATATTGATT
>JBHLRA010000095.1:0-11392 GCA_048883045.1 Candidatus Thorarchaeota archaeon
TTATCTCCTGCTTTTGATAAAATTATTATCCCATCAACACCTTCTATAAGAATTCTCTTTAGATCTCCTCGAGCAAGTTCTTCTACAGCACGTTCTGAAACACTTAATATAGCTGCGCTCATTGCACTTACGATCCCATCATTAATATCTCTAGCAAGAACGGAACAAATAGGTAACCCCTGTACGCTAACAATGGCGCTTCCCTGAATATCTGAGTTGACTGCTTCCATTCGCCTTAAAAGGTCGATGAGTTCACTGATATTTTCGCTCAAAGATTTATCAACTTGAACAAATAGTGGGTTATTGATCTAATAAGATAATAATATAATAATATTATTTTTATTTTTAATTTTAATCTAATTTTAATATAAACTTTATTAATAAAGTTAATACTTATTTAAAAAATATTTTTATCAAAACCCACATTAGTTATTATAATGACTGAGAATAGAAAACTAAATAGCGAAACTAAAGAAGAAAAAAGTAAAGAAGAGTTGGATAAAGAACAAGAGGAGAAAATTAAAATTGAATCTCTTCGAAAGGCTGGAAAGATTGCTCAAGAAGTAAAGAAGTATATTAAACCCAAAATTAAAGTGGGGGCAAAAGTATATGATTTAATATCTGAAACTGAAGCAAAAATTGAGGAATTAGAAGGATTATGCGCTTTCCCTGCAAATTTATGCATTAACAATATTGCGGCACATTACACTTCACCCATAAAAGATGATGGTTTACAAATTTCCGAAGGAGATCTAGTTAAAATTGATTTAGGCGCTCATATTGACGGATATATCGTAGATACGGCCTTCTCTGTGAATTTTAGTGAAGAAGAGTCACTTGAAAATATTATACAGGCAACTGATGTTGCTCTTGAATCAGCAAAAATGATAGTTAAACCAAAAACAAATACACGAGATATTGGAAGAAAGATAGAAGAAATAGTGAAGGGTTTTAATTATAATCCAATTAGAGAACTTGGTGGCCATCAAATTGAAAGATGGACTGTTCATGGTAAAAAATCATTACCCGAATTAGGATCTCAAGGTGGAGACATAATGGAAGTGGGTGATGTTTTTTCTATTGAGATATTCGCTAGCACTGGAGAAGGATCAATTCATAATACCCAATATTCATATATTTATGAACTCAATCCTCATGCTGGTAGAGTTCCTCTGCGTAGAAAAACCTCAAAACAACTTCTTGGCTTTATTAATAAAAATTATAAAACTCTACCATTTGCAGAAAGATGGCTAGCAAAAGAATTTAGATTAGGTATTGCATTTGGACTTCAAGAGTTAATTCAACAAGGAAAATTACAAGCACATTATGTATTAGCTGAAAAAAAAGGAGTGTATATAGCACAAATAGAAGAGACCATCCTCGTGACTGAAGATGGCTTTGAACAATTAACTTAAATCAATATTTTTTATTACTCAATATTTAGTGTAAAATTAAAATGGATAAATTAAAAATTTGTTTAGTTTCATTAACCTTTGCTCCTGATACTCAAGATGGAGCCGCTAAATTTTTTACAGGGATTTACAATTATTTGAAAAATCAAGGGCATAATATAAAAGTACTTACAGGAAAATGGAATATTGAACTTATAGATCCAAACATAATACAAACAAACATTATCAGAAAGAGATTTTTCTGGTTTCCACAATTTAATTTACAGACAATAAAATATCTAAGAAGTAATGAATTTGATATAATACATGGAAATAGTCCTAAAGGGGCTTTACCGATAATCTTAGCCAATCATAAAAAATTTATTTCAACTATTCATGATTTAGGACCATTTGAAACCAGTTTTACCACAATTCCTATTGAAAAGTTTCTGATCAAATATATAGTTAACAAATCTACATTTGTCACAACATGTTCTGAATTTATAAAAAGAGAGATCAAGTATTACATGCCTAGAATTGATACTAATCGTCTATTTAATTTGTATTCTGCGATTGAAAATAAATACAAACCGCTTCCTAAAGAAGCTCAGAAATTAAAAGAAAAACTAAACATAACAGGTCCGATTATCCTATATATCGGGCGTATTGCTAAATATAAAGGAGTAGATGATATTATTGAAGCATATCGAATTGCAAAACAAGAGATCCCTGAACTTAATTTAGTCATGGGGGGTAAACCAGATTTCTATATGGAGAAAACCTACCAAGATTGGAAGCGCAAATATAAGGATATTTATTTCATTGGGTTTGTATCTGAAAAAAAAATTCCTGCATTCTACTCAATGGGTGACATTTTTGTTACTTATTCTTATGCTTCTGAAGGTTTTGGGCTAACTCCCATTGAAGCAATAGCTTGTGGAACTCCTGTAATTTGTTCATCATTAGTTGCCTATAAAGAGGTTTTAAAAGATAATGCTGTATTTGTACCTCCTAGAAATCCAAAAAAATTAGCAAAAGAAATTGTCGATTTGTTGCGTAATGACTCAAAACGACAATCTCTAATTCAAAAAGCTCAAAAGTTTATAAAGAGATATACATGGGAGGAAGTAGGGAAAAAGCTTGAAGCATTATACCAAAAATTCATCTACGGAGGATAAAATCCAACAAATACTTATTTATTTAGCCAATAAATTGCTCTTCACATATTTAAAGCAAACCTCATTAGGATTTTCAAATTGGTTGATTTTCTTTTTAAACGAAGATATCTTAAATCTATCAGAGGTTGGACCTTGATTAAGGATATCGTTAGTTCTATAAGCAATTTGATTTGAATCTCGTAAGTGTTCCAAAGGAAATCCATTTTTTATTAAAAACTTATCTTGAGGTGCAGAGTCTCCTGGGAAAAAAACAATACTTGGTACATTTAGTAAACTCGATTCTCTCACAATTGTTCCACCCCCACTTATCACAATCGCTGCATAGAAGCATAAATCTACCAGATTTGGCATATATTGAGTAATGATAATATTTTTTTCATCATTTATATTTTTAAGTCCTTTAGAAAGATAAGTTTCTTGAAGTTTTGAACGAACTAATAGGAAATATTTATGATTCGGAAATTCTCTGAAAATTGAAGGCAAAAATGCCTTTATTTGAGTTTTTTCAGGACTAATTTTATGAATGAGATATGAAGCGTGAGTTGGTTCAGTTCTTATTATAACATATTTTCCTTTTTCTAGATCAAACTTTTTCAGAATATCTGGATTCGGTGTATATTCTGAAATCCAGGCAATTTCATCAAGTCCATTATACCTAATAATTTTTTTTAGATCAGCATAAAGGTTCACATATAATTCTATTGGTATGCATTTTGGTATGATTATATTGTTTATATATGGATGGATTAGTTTGCATACTGGTTCATTACGTGGTTCATCGTTCATTGCTATAGAGGGTATTTTTAAGCCATATGCAATTCTCGTTCCTTCAACAGATAGAAAAGTTACAAAATAATCTGGTGAAAATCTTTTTACTATGGGGAAGAGAGATTTCAAGCGATCAATATATGTTTCTAACTTATTTTCTAGTTTTTCACCACCATGCATTCCAATTTTTTTATAACTTATTTTAGAATCATCTAAAATTTGATAAGTTGAATCATAATTTCGAGCCGTAGTTAATACCTTCGCACCTTCATTTTCAAACATTTTTAAGAGAGATTTAAACATTATTGCTGTTTTGGGTTGTTCAATATCAATCCAAATTCTCTTATTAGAAAGACTCATTGTAAAAACAAAAATGATAACAAAGTTTTATTTTTTTTTGTAAAAGATTTTGTTATTATTCAAAAATTTGATAAGTCAAAAGATCTTATAATGTAGAAATATTTACTTACCACAAACACAAGGATTTGATTTGCACTTAACGCACACTCCAGGATATTTTTTTGAAATAGCAGATTCAAGATCTATGTTTAATAAATTTGCTAAAGAACTTGTCCAAGCAATGATATCTGATAATTCTTCTGAAGCATCTGTAATGCTAATATCCTTACTTCTTAAAATACGAGCAAATTCCCCCATTTCTTCAATCAACCAAATAAAAGTTTTATCAATCCCTCTCTTTTGGTCTGCTTTAAAATAGAGATCTTTAATTAAATTCTGAAATTCTGAAATTTTCATTTTTAATCGCCAATTATGAGTTATTTATCACATAGTTAAAAGAAGAAAGATTATCCACCACCAGGAGCGAATAACCAGTTGAAAACACCCAAGTGTGCTAGTATAACTATTAAAATAAGACCAATAGATAATATAACTGTGCTAATAGGACCAATTTTTATTCCTATAGAGCTATCTTGGAAGAATCTCATTAATCCTGCACCTCCCATTGGCATAGGAGCAGTTCCACTTCTTCTTTTAGTACGTCTTGATTGAGTTCGTCTAGATGACATAATTAAAAATGAATAAAGAATAATTTAAAAAATTATGTTATATAAAATACCAAAAACATATAAAATTTTATTTGGACAAGTAAAAATAATTTTAATAAATTTTTATTAATTATTTTCATTACTTTTAGATAATTTCAAGAGCAAGTATAAAAATTATGTCAAAAAGAACAAGAATTCTTATCACTATTATAGTTTTTTTAATAGTTTTCACAAGTGTTTTATTTATTCCTAAAATATCAGAATTAAAGTATTTAAATCAAGATGAGAAAAGCTATCTAAAAAACTCCTTTAATCAAGAAGGAATAGAAAATATAGTTATAACAGATGTTAGTAGACGAGTAGATATAAATCAATATGGATTAGCAATAATTCGTGATATATTAACAATACAAAATCGAAATAACAATCCAATAAGTTCAATTTTAGTGGGAATTCCGCTAAACCATTCAAATAATCTAGTTTATTTTGAAGGTAAGAGTGCAAATGAAAACACATTATTAGAGGAAAGCACATTATTAACTGACCGTTTAAATATGGTAATGAATGAATTTGAAATGTTTGCAGTATATTTTGATTCTCCATTATTACCATATCAATCAAAATCCATTATCTTTACACAGGTTTTGAAAGATCTTATTAAAGCCCATTATATAAATGATGAACATTATATTAACTATAATGAGCTTGTTTTTCCAATATTACCATATAAGTTAGTAGGTGAAATGATAGCTTACTACTTTTTCCCTGCTATTGAATCTGGAGATGAGGATATTTCCGAAGATTGGGGCTTATTTAATCCAGCCCTTAATGCTAGGATATATGATTTTAATGAAATTAGCAGTGAAATTGGAGATGATTTTGTAGAACCGTTCCTAACAAACTTGAATGATTTAAAGAAAGTAAATATATGGATTAAACATCAAGCTAGTAATAAATTAGAGATTGAAAAAATAACTCGGGAAATATTTATCTCTCCATGGGGAATAATAAGAGTTCGAGAAGACATACTACTAAAAAATCTTGGGATTCAATTATCAAATAATATTATATTTAGCATTCCACAATCTGCAGATGGACTATATATCTCTGATGATCTTGGAGAAATCTTAGGTGTATCGGTTACTAGATCCTCTGGAACAGACAAAAAAGAAGTAACAATTAACTTAGTAGCAAATCGTGTAGTTATGTTACCTAATTCCTCATTTAGTTTTTGCATTGAATATTATTTACCTTTTGAGAATTATTCTTCGATAAATTGGTTTCAAGAATCGATTAAAATTGATGCACTTACTACTTCTTTTAATTATTTAGGAAAAGAGCAAACGATTAACATAATGATTGATGGATGTTTGAAAATCGATGATATAACAGCACCTCCTGACGCTATTAAAAATTCTCAAGGAATGGTCACCTTAGTATATTTTTCAGATTATATCTCTCCGGGAGAGAATAAAAAAATGCAGTTTACTTTTACTATTGATATTTTTAATTTGCTTTTAAGACCCTTTATATTTATGATTTTAATTTTATTAATAGCATCAATATATGTCTTTCTAGTAAAAACAAGAAAAGCGAAGAAAGATATCACTACTACAGAAGTACAATATATCCCCATTAATGAAATTAGAGAATATTGCTCTCTAAATGAGGAAAAAAATGCCTTGATTTTAGAGATTAGACAAGCTGAAGATGATGCTAAAAGAAAAAAAATGGCAAAAAAGAAATATAAAAATATTTTAGATAAAAATAATGCTAAAATTGATGAAATACAGAAAGAAATTGTTCCTTTTAAAAAAACACTAATAGAGTCAGGTGAAGTGTTTGAAAATATTGTAAAAAAACTAGACGTTTTAGAAGCCGAGAGAATAAGTGTCAAAGATAGCCTTGCACTTTTGGAATCTAGATATAAGAGAGGAAGATTACCATCGAGAGCAGCATATCTTAAATTATCAGATAATTTTAAAAAAAGAACAAGAAAGATTGATCGTACGATAGATAAATTAATCCAGCAATTGAGAAGCTATTTATTATAGGATTGTTTGAGTGTAAGAGTTTATGAAACCCTGGTTGTTTGATATACTAGCATGCCCAATAGACAAAAACTATCCTTTAAAATTATATATTTTTTCTTATGAAAATGAATTAGAAGAATTTCGTTCAATTCTTAATCTTTTTGCAACTAGAGATCTTAATCTTATTAAAAACGAGAAAATCTTCGAGATTTCTTATGAAGAAAATGAAATATTTCTAAAAGATAACATTATTATTGAAAAAACTATCCTAAAATCTTATCTTGACTTAACCATCTCAAGTTTAATTGAATTCGAAAATGTTTTTGACAAGACACCTAATAAATTAAGTAAAAAATGTTTTGAACTTGTAAATTCAGATATTAAATCAAGAATTATTGATTTTTCAAAAAATCCAAATATTAAATATCTTGATAATATTTTACCAGAATTATATATGATTAACAAAATTAAACTTGATTTTGAAATAAAATCTGGTATCCTATTATGTACTGAGTGTAAGCGCTGGTATCCAATTATTGATACTATTCCACAAATGTTACCAGATAAATATCGAAACGAAAAAAATGAAATTGAATTCCTTGAAAACCATAAAAATTTATTAGATGAAGAATTTTTTAATCAAGATCTTAAGCCATTTAATATTTAAAAATTATTAAATAGTGTTTATATAATTCCTGCATTAATTTGCTCAACTAGCCCGGTGGTGTAGATTAATACATCATTTTTGTATTAAGCAATGTGGCCAAGCATTTGGGGCCTTGAACCCCGCGACAATACACGTCGTTCCGATGTGTATAGCGAACACGGTTCGAATCCGTGCCGGGCTATTTTTTCTTATTTCTTAATATTGAAAAATAAAAATTTTAAGATATAAAATATTTTTAACTTTACATTCTGTGATTTAACAGAGCTTTTATTAAAGTCAAGAGGAAAATTATGACTTATATTACTGATTTAAATTGGAGTTTTTTAGATATTCTTTTCTTATGCATTATATTTATAGTTGGTTTTTTAATAACTTACATTATCCTCCCATATTTAATAAATTTCATGAAAAGTAAAGGATTCGTTGGGAAGGATATTCATAAAAATAATAAACCTGAGATTGCAGAATCTGGAGGATTAAGCATATTTATTGGTCTATTATTTTCCATGTTTCTTTTAATAATATTTTTTCCCTCATTTATTAACAAAATAATAATTTTTCTTCTGACTGTATTATTAGCTGGATTTATTGGTTTTATAGATGATAGAAAAAAATTACGCTCACGTTATAAAATCATATTATCGATATTTTCTGGTAGCGTCCTCTTTATAGCTAATTTATTTGGCTTTATAACCATAAATTCTCCAACAATTCCATTTATCGATAGGACAAGACTAACAATAATATATCCTTTCTTAGTACCTCTGATTGTAGCGGTTATTATTAATACAGTAAATATGTTAGAAGGATATAACGGTGAAGGTTCAGGAACGTGTTTAATTGCAGTAATTTTTTTATTTTTTTGTAGCCTTATCTGGAATTCTGCTGAAGGTGTATTATTTACGGTTCCTGTCATAGCAATAATAATTCCTTTCTTCATTTTTAATAAATATCCTGCTAAGATTTTTCCCGGTGATATAGGCACACTAGGTATGGGGGCAATGATCGCATGTATTATGTTATTTGGGTCATTGGAAGTTGCTACTTTTTGTGTGCTTTTAATTCATATTTTTAACAGTTTTTATTATATTTATTCCATACGTGGTTTTTTTGAAAGTAGTAGTAGCGTCAGAGAGAGTAAAGAAGATATAATTTTACTTGAAGATGATCGAATCAAAGCCTCAGATCAAAAAGATGCTGTTTTAACTTTGCCTCGTTTAATTTTAGCAAGTGGACCATTAAAAGAACTAGAATTAGTAAGAAATTTCTATGCAATATCATTAATATGTGGTTTCTTTTCGATAATTTCAATCATACTTATGCAGGTAACTCTAGGCAACTTGAATATCTATATTTTAATTATTGCTTTTCTCGTTTTTATCGCTCCAACCGTTTTGATATTATATAAATTTCCAAGAATTAGAGGAATTATTGTTTTAATGATAATCCTTTTAAGTTCTATTTTGCTTTTTTTGTTTTTCATTGAAACTGTAATTATGTCACTTCCTATTGGAAGTATAGCGCTTGGAATAGTCAATATTCCAATTAACTTATTAATATCATTTGTACTCATAATTCCCATATTGCTATTATGGTACCTAGCAACAATTAAATATTTCTGGTTTGAAATTGAAAAGATGAAAAAAAGTTAAAATCTTACTTCAAATATAATAATAAAAATTACAATAACCTGTTATAAAAAAGGAAATTAAAATGAAAAAAAAGACAAGATATTTTCTTTTTATTTCATATCCTTTTTCTTCAGTAGGTTCTTTTATATTGGTAAATAATTTTTTATTAAAAAGTAATTTAGCAGATAATCTAATTGATTGGACATTTATAGCAACTCTTTTTCTATATTTATTAACTATTGAAGAATTTTATCAATGGGCTAAAAATGGCAAAAGAAGTGAAATGAGTGATATTGTTGCTATTTTATTTTTTTTCTTTCTTATTTTTTTCTTCTCAAAAGATTTTTTAACATCAGTTATGGGGGCTTTTTCGATATATTTATGGATTGGAATTTATGAATTAAAGGATTATCCAGTACTAAATAGAGTTTTAATCATTTCTCTAATAACGTATAACGTTATATTTATTGCTGGTTTAATTTCCTATTATCTTAGAAATCCATTTTACATAAATACCAGTTTTGCATTTTCTTTCTGGATAATTTTAATACTAGGATTTCTACTATTTGGAAGAAAATATATGATTGTCTGGCGATTTATGAGCCCTGAATATTTAACATTATTCCTATATATTATTGCGTGGCTAGCGGTTGTTTTTATTAACCAATACACTCCATTAAATTTTCTTGTTGATAAACCAATTAGTTCTGGTGAAATTAAAATCATAGATTTCTTCTTGAATATTTATTTTATGTTAATTTTAGTAAATTGGGGTGTATATTTTGTATCAGGATTCTTATTAGACAAATTACTTGGAATTCATAAAGTAAAAGAAGAAAACATATTAACTATTGTAGAAGAAATAAAAACCTCTATTGGAATTGAAGGAAAAGTAAAAGTTGGGTTTGGAAAATATCCTATTTTAAATGCTATGGCTTATGGTTCAGTATTTGATAAAAGGATTGCTATTATTGCTGATAACATAAATCAAATTCCAAAAGATGAATTAAAAGGTATTATCGCTCATGAATTAGCGCATACTAAAGGAAAACACACATTAATTCTAACCATAATTACGTCAATTGATCTCGTAGTAAGGATGTTATTAGGTATTCCCGCTACTTACTATGATTATACTTTTGGAAATCCTCAGATCCCATTAATTCTATTTATTCTATTGAATTTGGTTATTTACTTCTTTTTATTTATATTTGTCAGAATTCTAGAAGGAAAAGCTGATTTAAGAACAAAAAAAGTTGGATATGCAAATGAACTTGTTAAAGCACTCTACAATCTTGAGAGCTTTTATGCAACTGGAAGGGAAATTGGCTTTAATACGATGTTATTGTGTGAAGAAAAAATAACAAAAGATAATCAACTTCTTGATTATATGAATACAGCAAAATATCTTAATCACTCAATGATTAAGCCATCAAAAACTTCACTTTTAGCTACATTTTTACACTCGCATCCTCCTAGTTATTTTAGAATTGCTGCAATATTAGATAGTAAAATAAAGCCAGGTAGAGAGGCCATTCTTCCTTTTATTTGCCTTAGAAGATCAAAACAAAAAATGTACGCTTCAAAATTTGAAAATGCTCGAGAAAGATTCAAAATTATTGCGAATGAAAAATTTAAGGAATATTTTGAAATTGATGACATTCCTAAATTATTGGAAAATATCAAAAGGAAAGAATTGTACCAATTTGAATTTCAAAAAGATTATATCTTTAGAAATCTAATTACAGATGAAATTATTGTTGGTAAATTAATAGACATCCGTTTCTTTGATGATATTACTGATCCTGAAGTATTTATAATACAAGATTTGAAATCAAATCAGCAAATTTTATTAAATTCTTCGAAATATGAGCGTATTCAATTTAATATGCAAGAACAATACTATTTTCATAAAAATATTCCTTTAATCTTAATTGATATTGAACTTTACAACGATAATAAAAAAGGGAATTACATTTTCTCAGATAATAAAGGAAATAAAATTCAAAAACCCATAAAAAAGACAAAACTATCAAATTCTGTATTCCTCATTAAAAATCTTAAAGAACATGATATTTTCTTAAAAACAAAAGGAGAATTACACATTTTTAAATGTAAAAATATCATTCAAACGAATAAATTAAGCGAATTTCAAATAGAGATGTTAGATCCAAAAAATCCTGGAAATATTATAACACTTCCTCTTAGTGAATTAATTATTCGGCCAAAAAACATATTCCTATCTATTAGTAAAACTGAACAATTTAGGAAATCTGAGATTAACATTATGAATTGGTTATTAGAAGAAAAAATCATTGTATATGTATATCTTAAAAAACCTGTGAATAATTTGGAAATAGGATATATTCAACAAATTGATGTTAATACAAGAAATTCTAAGATAGATTCACCTAAAATCAAAAATAATAGTAATGTAATTCTGTGTAAGAATATCTTTGGAAAAGATATTTTGATACCCTATAAGGAAATTGAAATTGTAATTTTTGATTTTAGTAGCGCACTTATCCAATTTAAATCAGAAACTAGCTTAACTAGTAGATTAGGTTTCAAAATTTTAAAGAGATTTAAACCGGAAAAAATTATTATTCCTTAATAAAATTTAATATTGATGAGGCTTTCAAGAAGTTAACAATGCCCAGTAAAATTAAAAATATTCTAGATCTTCTACGAGTACGGCAATACTATAAAAATGTATT
>JBHLRA010000096.1:0-3884 GCA_048883045.1 Candidatus Thorarchaeota archaeon
GAATCTAATGGATTCCAAAAAATATACGCTCCAAGCCCTAAGAGAAATGCGCTAATATACATACCTATTAAAGAATGTACTATTATTGAGATGTAAAGCCCAAAATATGATATTCCTCTACCAAAAGAACCTATCATAACTAAAATTCGCTTAGAAAAACGATCAGTTAAATATCCTATGAAAGAAGAGCTAATTAGACCTCCAAGAGTAATAAATGAGAAAAAAAGACCAAGATTAGTAGCAGGATAATTTAAGACTTGTTTAATCAAATAAGCCATGATGAATTCGATAAAAAAGAAGCCTAATGAATTCCAAATAACAATAAAGATAACTGAATTGAAATCTGAAGTAAATTTATGATGATAAGGCACTATTTGCTTTTTACCATTCTTTAAGGTTAGACGCATAATATTATGTAGGAAAATAAAATAAGGAAAAAAAGATTTGTGTTTCCGAAGGTTCTTATCAAATTATTAATCTGCTCAATAAATAATCTAATATCAAATTAGTATTCTTGTTAATTCAGATCTTCTCAATCTTATAACCAGAAGTGAATTATTGGTGAAAAAGTTTCTCCAAGCCAATAATAGAATATAACCCAATATTCATAGGTAATACCAAGATATAAAAAAGCATATAATATGGCAAAAGCGAATCCAAAGATAACATCAGTTGGAAAATGTACTCCAAGTATTAACCTTGAAAAGGCCATAATAATATCTAAAACAATAAAAACAGATAGAATGATCCAAAAATAGTCAATAAAATAATATGCAAAAATGAAACCAAAAAATAAGATAAAGGTAACATGTCCAGATGGGAAAGATTTATTTTCGGACTCTTTCATAATATAAGGGATCCTTATAAAATCGTCGTGTTTTTTAACACCTTCATTTTTAAGTATAATAAATGGACGATTTCTTCTAATGATTTTATATCGAATAATACTATGTATTATAATACTCTGTTCAAAACCACCAGTAAAAAGCACCAAAAGATAGTAGTCTTTGGTAACGTATCCATAGAAAAACCAAATTAACCAAACTAACCCCCAAAAATACATGGACCCCAGAAAACTATACACAATAGCAAATTTTTTAGTTCTTCTGCTAAGATCACTTTTATATATAGTTAAAAATGTCCTATGGTCCCAATGCTCTATTTTTTCGATATATTCTGAGAATGTTGACATGATAATGATTTGAGTCAAATTTGGGGCAGAATTTAGATAGATTACAAAAATTGATATTTATACTTTTTGCTACACTTAATCATCTTGTTTGATTTTATTATTACGAATATAATTAGTATGATTTTGAAGGTATTAATTAAACTGAAGATATCTTAGCACTTTGGAGTCTTATTCATATTTATCATAATAGTTTTATAATTACTTCTACTCCATAATTTGTAATTTTAAAGATTTCAAGGTCGCTATACATATTATATTAGTATGTAGAATCAACAAGTATAAATATGGGTATTTATTATATAAAATCAAAAGTTGATTCATCTTTCTATAAAATTATTTTATATATAGTGAATATTATGAGTGAAAATTCAGGATTTTCAGAAGAAAATTTAAGAAGAATTGCCTCACAAAAAGTAAGTTATCGAGTGTCTGTTAAACTCCATATAGCTATTTTTTTCATCGTTAACATCTTACTTTTTTTAGTTGATATCATCTTTACAACTGGACTTTATTGGATAATCTATCCATTTTTTTCGTGGTTAATAGGAGTAAATATGCATATTGTAGGATATCTTTTATATGCGAGAGGAGTCTACCCTATGGCTAAACGAGGGGTAATATTTCATGTTGTATCCTTTGTTTCTGTTATGCTATTTTTGTTTATAATCAATTTTGTAACATTTTCTGAATTTTACTGGGTAATTTTTCCATTGATATTTTGGGGCGCAGCTGTAATTTTACATATAATAATATACATTCAATTTTTCAGTGGAAAAGTAGAAAAAAGTGGAAAATTTAGTTCAAGAAAAGAGCGGGCTATTGAAAAGGAATTAGAAAAGATGAGGAAAAAGCAAAAAAAAAATTAAAAAGATAAGAAAATAATGTGGCTGGGCAAATTTTTAGACCTTGAAGATGATATTGAAGAGTTGAGTTCTTTGATTAAAGAAGAATTAATTAAGAGTCTTCAAAAGAGTAAGCTTACTCCTCTTGAATTTACAATTATTGAATCTATTTTCAATAGCCAACAGCTTTCTGGTTATGATTTAATCAAAAATCTAAATAGAAGTTTCGCAGGAACATGGGAAGCTCAATCTGGTACAGTTTATCCAATATTAAGAAAATTAGAGAAAGACGGATTTTTAAAAGCAAAACAAGTAAAAAGTCCAATAGGTCCTTTAAGAAAAGTCTATTCTTTAACAGAAGCAGGAGAAGAAATATTAAAGTATAAGGTAAATAAAAATTATTATGATCAACTTAAATTTGTTGAAAACTTCTTAGTTGAGTTATCATCTATTTTTATACATTCACATCCTGACAAAGAAAAAAGCCAAAAGATCACAGAAATACAAAATGCTCTCAATGAAACATTCAAAAACGTAATGAAGAATATTCCTCCAACTTTAGATTTTAAAATTAAATGCAGTAATTGTGGAACTGAAATTGGTCGAGAAGTTGCATATTGTCCTAGCTGTGGAGCATCCTTATTTCAAGAAACTTACAATGAATAAGAAATAAAAAAAAATATTAGCTTTTTTTATTATTCAATTTCAATATCATATTTTCTGAATATTTTCTTAAGCTCTTCATCTGCTAAATGTTTTAAGATATCCTCCATGGGGGCTATAATCTCGTCTTTTTTTACAGTTCGATTCTGACTTATCCTCCCTTCTTTCACTTCCAGTGCTGTTTGGGCCCAACTATACTCATTATTAAATGTAAAAAGAACATCTCGATAAGCACCCTCAGTTCCACCATCTCTAGCAAGTGGTTTTTCTTCAATTGATACCTCTGGATCCTGTAAGTAACACCAATCTAAAATGACCCACTCTAATCCTCTCTCAGAATCGGGACGATCTGCTAGGTAGAGACAATAGGAATGACCTCCTACCTCTGTATCTGATGGTGCAAATATAGGATCTGCTAGAACTTCAGCAGCAGTTACTTTTACACGCCAATTAGGGATTCCTGCGTTAATTAGCAATGCTGCAATCAGAATTGCTCCATCCTCACAATCTCCAATCTCCGCTTGTATACTCTCGAAAGGGAACAACCAAAATTCAGGTACTTCAGCAGTTACATCATCATATTTATACTTTAAAAAATTGCATACAAAATTTTGGATAGCTAAAGCTGTATCATTTGGAGTATCTTTTCTTAAACCAACTTGTGTTATAACGTGCCATAGGATTGCATCATTATCTTTAATAAAAGCTTTGACATCCACATCAATTTGTTTCTTATACACTTCTGCTCTTAATGCTCTTCCTGTATATATTATTGGTGCTTTTTCCCACTTATTATTCCAATAGTCTGAACCGTATTCTCCATAATCCCCTTTAAATTTCTCGATTGGAGTATAATCAATTTTAGGAATAGGACTTGGAGCAGGTTCTTCTTTTTTCACTGGTTTCTTTTCTGGTTTTTTCGCAGGTTTTTTTTCTGGAGTACCTGAAATTTCTTTAGCTGCTTTAATCCAATCCTCAACATTTTTGATAGTAGGAACTTTTGTAAGTACGTTAGGGTTATCTTTTTTTAATTGATTTAGTTTATCAACTGTATTTTTGGCATTTCTATAAGCAAATTCCTTTACAGAATCCATACCTATTAAGTTTAAAGCATTAGCTATTTGGGGAGTTACTCCTTCAATCCTCATTAAATCTGCATGCTCCTGCCATGTATCTAATGTTTTAAC
>JBHLRA010000096.1:3984-11379 GCA_048883045.1 Candidatus Thorarchaeota archaeon
ATAATGTTAAAGAATCTGAAAATACATGAAAAAAAATGTGGAGAGGGTGAGATTCGAACTCACGAAGGCCTTTGCCACTGGATCTTAAGTCCAGCACCTATAGTCTTGACCCATTTTGGTGTAAAATGGCGTTTGACCAAACTCGGTAACCTCTCCAATGCTTTACTTTTACCCTAATATTTTTAAAAGCGGTAATTCTAAGCTTTTATGGGAAACAATAAATTAAAGTTATAATTTTAATTTAAATTTTTTCTTAGCTAAAAATATAATAGGGATTTGATTTGTGTTAATAATTAGGTAAAATATAACATAAAAATAAAAAGAAATAAATAAAAGTAAGATATTAAAATAATAACATAAGTATAATTCTTTTATGTGTAAAAATAAAATTATATTATTACTATACAATACTTAAATTGAATGGTATAAGATCATGCCTGTAGGAATCCTTGTAATTCGTTGGGATAATGAAATCGGTCCAATTAATGAAGGTTTTTATCCAGAGACTCTAAAAATTACAAATAACTTACTCACACAAGTTTATTCAAGTCACAGATACCAATCATTAAAGCCAGGATTTGCGAGTATTGCATTAAAAAACAATAAAGTCGTTTCATTCTTCTCTGGTGTAGGTCAAGACTTTATTTCTGTGGAGAATTATGTTGTTGCCCTTCTACTTCGGCGAGATGAGAAACCTGGTAAATATCGTGAAATTTTAAAAACAATAGCCGCCGAAATACTCGAAAAAATTCCAGACGACAAGTATAAAGAAGTATTACCAAGTTTATATGAACAGTTAGCTAAAGTCTAAAGCAACTTATCTGAAATCTTTCTTCTATTATAATCAATCTAACGTTTGATAATATTAATATAAAATCAGAAGGAATTTAAAGCCCCTCCTCTCTTTTTACAACAATTTTACCTCTATCATCAGTTTCAAGGAGTTCTATTTCTTCAAGAGCTTGAACATTCTTTTTTACAGTAACAATTGGAATACCAAGAGCATTCTTTAGGTCCTCTAATGTAATCCCACCAACATTTTCAACAATCAGGAAAGTTTTGAAAAGTGGTTCTTTTTCCATTAAGGGCTTTAATTTATCATAGAACTTTATTTTATCTATATTGTCTTTTTGGAGAGTCTTTATTTCATTAAGTTGTTTATTTAACTCTTCGACTTCTTCATCTGCTTCACGATTTTTATCGCTTAACTCTCCTACTTTATTGATTAATTCATCATATTTTGATCTCATACTCTCGAATCGAGAAGCTAAGTCTTTTGCTTCAGAAGTTTTTTCAGTAGAAGTTAATTTACTATCCATTAAAAACGTATCAAGCTTATTTATTTCTTCTTTTAGTTCCATTGTTTCTTTTCTATGCTTTTCTTCCAATTCCTGGATCATTTTTACTTGTTCTTCTTTAAATTTATCTGTAAATGCTTCTAATTCTTGTATTTTGTTTTCAAAAGCCTTCGTTGCTTCCTTTTTTAATAATAATTCTGAATTTTTTTCAGCTAACTCCGCTCTTAAATTTCCCATGGTTTCATAAGCTTCTTCTAATTTATTTTGAGTAGGAGTTATTTGTTTTTTCACTAATTCTAATTCTTTTTGAGATTGTGCAATTTCACCTTTTGCGTATTCTAATTCTAATTCCTTTTCGTTAATAATTTGTCTTTGTGCTCCAATCAATTCTTTTAGTTCAAGTATATCCTCAGGTATATCCGACATTTTAGAAATTTTTGCTTTTTGCTCTTCAATAATGCCCTCTTGTTCACTTATAATACGTTTTTGTCGTTCTACTAAAACAGTTAATTTATCTACTTTTGCGGTTATAATAGCGATCTCATTTTCACTAGATTCAATATCGTCTAACGCTTTTTTTAAATCTTTAGGCATTGTTTGTCTTCTCCAAAATTTAATACAAATTTGATACTTTTTTATGATATTTATATAGTTAAAATATTTATTAACTTTTTTAAACAAAACTTATCATTATTATGAGAGATTTATATTAAATAATTTACGAAATAATTAGCTTTATTTATTAAAAGAACGCATATTTTTCCAGAATTTGTATTTGGGTAATTAATATATATCCTTGAAAATTTTAATTAATATTATGGTAACGATAACACCCTTAAAACCTTATATGCCTATTAATCCAAAAGAATTCTGTACTAATCCATATGATATTATTGATAAAGAAGAAGAATTAAAGCTAAAAAAAAATCCTGATTCTTTAATACATCTTATTTTACCTGAGGGTGAAGGAGACGAAATATATCAAAACGCCGCAAAATCATATAGGGACTTTAAAGAGAATCAGATTATCAAAAAAGAAGAAATTCCAAGTATTTATGTATATCGACAAGAATCTCCACAGTTTAGTCATCAAGGCTTGATAATGGGCATCTCTCTCCAAGATTATGAAGATGATAATATTGTGAAACATGAGCATACAAGAGAAAAACCATTAAGAGATCGAACACATCATATTGTAACTTCTAAGGTTGCTGCAGGTTTAGTTTGGACTGTTTTTCAATCTAATAAAAAAGTAAATGATTTTATAGAAAAGATCAAGAAAAATAAGCCAAAATTCGATTTCAAGAAATATGGATATCGACATTTATTGTGGCAGGAAAATGATCCAAAAATTATTCAAAAACTAAAAGATCTATTTAAAAATGAAAAAATATACATTGCGGATGGACATCATAGAGCTGCAAGTGCAGCAGAATACCGTAAATTACAATTAAAAAAACAAAATGTAAATAAGGAATCAGATGCCCCTTGGCACTATTTATTATCCTATGTAGCGTCCGATGATCAAATACGAATTCTACCTTACAATCGAGTGATAAGAAAATTACCCTTAAATGAAGATGAGTTCTTAGATAATCTAAAAAACGATTTTGAGATTATATCTATGGAAGAGGCTTTCAATCCTATGAAAAAAAATCATTTAGCAATATGCTTAAAGGGAAGATGGTATAAATTAGTGGTGAGAAATACAAAATTTAAATATAAACGAGATAGTTTAGATGTGACAATTCTTCAAGACAAAATCTTAGAACCTCTTTTAGGGATTAAAGATCCTCGTTCTGATGAGAACATTTTTTTTGTAGGGGGTATCCAAGATCCTAAAGAAATGGAGAAATATGTCACAGATAAAGGAAATGATCTGTTTGTTAATTTATATCCTGTAGACATTAGAGATCTAGAACTTATTGCTGATAAAGGAGGAGTAATGCCTCCAAAAAGCACTTGGTTTGATCCTAAAGTTCTTTCCGGATTAATATTACACGATTTAGAAGGAAAATAAAAAAATTTATAATTTATTTACTTTTAAGATAATTTGACATTTTTTCTGCAACCATTGTAGCTGCTGCAGTCTGGTTTTCAATGCTTTGGGAAGCAATATGAGGAGTAAGGACAAGATTCTCATTCCAATTAATAAATTCTTGATTTTTAAGTGGTTCTTCATGATATACATCAAGAGCTGCTCCAGCAATATCTTTATTTTTTAAAGCCTTAATTAATGCTTTTTCATCAATCAGATTACCTCTTGCTGTGTTTACGAGTATTGCGTCTTTCCTCATCAATTTAATTCTTTCTTCATTAATTATATTTATAGTTTGGGGTGAGGAAGGTAAGTGTAACGAAATCACTTGTGCTTCTTTCAACAAATCTTCAACTGAAGGATAAATCGAACATCCCATATCTTTAGCTTCATCAATAGCAACTTGACCTTTACTAAATCTGGAATAAACACCAACTTCCATTCCCATGGCAAGAGTAATTTTTGCTAAATGTTTTGCAATATTTCCAAAACCTACCAAACCAAGTTTTTTTCCATTTAGAGTATACCCTAAACATTCATTTTTTTTCCATTGTGCTTCATGAGTAGTACGATCAGCAAAGGAAATTTTTCTTGCTAGCGTTAACATTAAACCTAGGGCAAATTCTGCAACTGATACCGCTGGTGCTTCTGGTGTATTGATAACTTCAATGTTCATTTCAGCAGCCTTTTCTCGGTCTACATTATCTAAACCTACTCCCGCTCTTCCTATTACTTTAAGGTTTTTAGCATTTTCTAATACATCTGAAGTCAATTTGGTTCTTGAACGTATTACTATTCCATCATATTCTTCAATTTCATCCTTTAATTCCTCTTTAGTTATGGTAAATCTTTTGACAATTTCAAATCCATAATCTTCAAATATTTTTATACCCTCATCCTGTAGTTTATCGCTAATTAATATTTTCATTTATATCACATAGATCGATTTTAATTGAATTGAATACAATTTTTAGTTTTTAAATATTTAAAGAGTTTTTGATAGTTTTATGACTACTATATCCCTAATTAGGATTATTTTAATAAAACAATATTAAAAAAATAAAATTAAGAAAATTACTAAATATTAAAAATTTTTTGTTTATTTGAGCTTATTTATAATTTCTGTTAATACATTTAACATCTCATCAAGATCTTTAACTTGAATTTCGCCCATATGTCCAATTCGGAATGTTTTATTTACTAGATCTCCATACCCATTCACAATTCGATATCCTTGTTCGAGGAGTAAAGATACCATCTTAGGAATATCAAGATTTAATGTATTTTTTATGGTAGAAACAGTATCTGATTCATATCCCCTCTCAGGAAACATTTCAAGATTGATATTTTCTACCCATTTACGTGTATGTTTTCCAAGTTGTTTATGTCTTTCAAATCTTTTATCTAAGCCCTCAGTATTTAAAATATAGTCTAATTGAGCTGTCAAACCTCTTATTTGAGGTATTGGCGGTGTTGTTGGTGTTTGATGTTTAGATATGTGTCTTTTATGCATTCCAATGAAATCAAAATAAAGCCCTCTATTTTTAACATTTTTCGCTTTTTCAACTGCATCTCCAGAAATGGAACAAACAGCAAGTCCTGGGGGTAAAGCAAAACATTTCTGAACAGAAGCCAAACAAACATCTATACCTAATTTGTCAACCTCAATTTTGATTCCGGCCATTGAAGATGTGGCATCTACACAGAGTAAGGCTCCAGAATCCTTCACTAAAGGAGCTACTTCTTCAATTGGATTATAAACTCCAGTAGAAGTCTCGTTAGATTGAATAAAAACGACTGAATATTTGTCTTTACTTATAGCATTTGTAGCAACCTCAGATGTTATAGCTTTACCCCATTCAACACCTTCTTTAATAGATATTTTACCATTTGATACACCTATCTCATACCAACGATCTCCAAAAGCTCCAATTGAAAAAAATAATGCTTTTTCATCCTCCTTTACAAGATTTCTCACACAAGCTTCCATTATTCCAGTTGCGCTTGATGTAAAGATTAGACACTCGTTTTTAGTATATAACAATTTTTGAAGGCCTTCCGCTGCCATCTGATGCATTTCTGAATATGGTTTTGATCTATGAGTATCATTTGGTTTCGCTATTTCTTTGAGAACTCTCTCTGGAACGTGAACAGGTCCAGGAGTAAATAATTTCAATTTTGAACCTTCCTCTTTGTTAAAATGAATATCAGTCATAATTACGTCTCTTTTTAGATTAATTATAATTTTTATTTTAGGATATTTAATTAAGTTGCATGGTTTGATATAATTTTTATTATTTTTTCCTCTAATATAAATCTCTTAAAAAATGAAGAATTAAGCCAAGCTTATTATAGAATTTACTTGACTTTAATATAATTTATTCTAAGATGGAATTATTAATATAATAAATATCTGTAATATTATTCCATTTTTGCGAGAATTACGTTTCCATCTCTTTCTACATATAGCATATAATCAGAGATTATATAAAAAAAGAGTCTAAAGTTCTTTATGTGTATAAGTGATAATCCATACTCACTTAAATATAACGCCGCTCTACTGAAAATATTTAATAAAATGGTAATAGAGAGGACAACAATATTTAAGAGAAAGTTTTCAGCTGCAGAAGAGAACACGATCAATGATATTACAACTGTGATAAGCCCAACTATGATATTTAACACTCGATGATTAGATTTATAAAGATCAATCATTAATCCTTTTATAATTCCTGCGAAACCCACCAACATTATAGGGTAAGTAGCTAAAACCATAATAACAGATGATGTAACCCCTGGCCGCGATAACATCCAATTCAAAAATATTATTGAAAATGTAAATAAAATAATTCCAAGTAAAATTTTATTAATATTTCTAAAGCCATTATTATTATTTTTATCTAAACCATCCTTAATCTTTAATATTGAAAATACGGCTAAAGAGACAAATGGATAAATAATAACTCCCAGCAGTGCTCCTAAACTAAAAACTATAGCAAATAACAAATAACTAATAGCTAAAGTTATTACAATATAATCATCTGCGCGAATTTTTTTCTTAGGGATTAACTCTATGTCCATAAAATCACTCAAAAGAATTTAATTATTTTATTTAAAATATAAATTTTCTTTATTTATTTTTATTTTTCTTTATAATTATTTATGATGTCTTAATATTTCAACTTAATATATGAATCTTAATCCTGATTATTTTAAGAATAATATGATATAATTTCCAGAAATGATTAGAAGCACTGCCAATATAAACCGTTTGCGAAATTTTTCTTTCAAAATTAGGATTGAAAAAATTTGCTGGACCATTGGTGTATTTACTGTAAATACTGAAGTTATTATCAAACCATTTATTTCAGCTGCTTTAATATATATTGCATCTGCGAATCCTAAAGATAAAATCCCTGCTATTCCAATATAAATAAAATACTTTAAATTTTCTCGATTCTCTTTAGCAAATCCTGAATAATAGTCCTTCTGAAATAATCCTACTAATGCTATTGTAATCATCCCAAAAAAAACTCTAACAAAATTTGAGATAAAGACATCTCCAGTTATAACTCTTGCTTGGTTTAATGAGACATACGCAACTGCCCAACAAAATGCTGTACCTATTGCTAATAATACACCCAAAATTAAATCTTCTGATATTCTTTCTTTTAAACTCATTTTTATATCATTTTTTTCAGATTTATCTTTTGAACTCAATATAAAAACACTTGAAAGAATTAAAATACCACCAAATACAATTGGAATGGTAATTTTTTCTCCATAAAAAATAACAGAAAAAAAGATTACAAAAATAAGTGAAAGTTGAACAAGCGGATATGTACGAGAAGCATCAATCTTCTTTAAAGACATATAATAGAATAAATCCCCAATTGTAACACTTAAACCTGAAATAAAACAAGCAATTAAATAATCCATTAATTGATGACCATTTAAATTGCTGAGTACAATATAACTACCAAAAATTAAAGAAAAAATAAAGGTTCCAAGAGTAGTACAACAGAGTCTGAAAAATAAATTAGCTTTTGGTTCGGTTCG
>JBHLRA010000097.1:0-11218 GCA_048883045.1 Candidatus Thorarchaeota archaeon
GGAAAAATTAAAATTGAATTTTTATATTTTATAAATCTGACAAAATCTTCTAATATTGAATCAGATTTATCTGAATTATAAAGAATTTAATTATTAAAAAATATAAATAGAAAATTTATATTAATTATAAATCTAATAATAGTTAATTATTCAAATCTAACTAAAACGTAGTAATTGCGATAAAAAGATAATCGAATATGTATTATGAGACCCGCTAGAATTTTTCGGTTAATATTCCGAATTTTCATATTATTTCTGACTATCTCTGTTACTCTCGTAGCGTTTTTAGGTGGATTATCAGCATTCATGATCCTTGCCAATCCACAAAATATAGGAGTAGATCCTAGTAAAGCTGAGTTTAACATTGAAATGAATAATGTTACGTATGAAATTGATAACATAAACTTCACATTACCGTTCAATTTCACTAATGCTGGTTATTTTGATTTAGAAAATCTTGAGTTAAAAGTGGATCTTGCAATAAATTATAGTCATATTGATTATCCATCACCAGGAATAAATCAAACAAGAAAAGTACCCATTCTTTCTAAATCACAAACCTTTGGTACAGTAGAAATGGGTACTACAGGATATTTTAACTTAACAGGACTCTTTAGTGAATTTTATATAGGAAATTTTCCGAATTTTACTACAGAAGTAAATTGGGTTAGGGGACCTCCTGCGATTTTGTTTTATGCCAATTTGACTGTTAATTTAGATTATACCTTAGGATTACATTCCCTCAGAATAGGAATACTTAATTTACTCGTTGGAGAATTACCATAAGAGGTGGTATGAATGGGTGCTGTTAGAAATATGGTAAGAGGCTTTATTTATGCCGCCATTTATGTGGTTTTCACAATTGTCATTCCAGTATTAACATATTCAGGGATTCGTAATATGTATGTTCAAGGTTTTTCAATACAACTAGAACAACAAGAGTACCAAAATATTATTTTTTGGGTCACTGCATTAGGATTAATTATTAGTAGTTGCGCATTTTTTAATTATTCATCACCAAAAAACTCAATTAGAAGAGGCACGTTTGCATTAATTCAAGTTCTTGTAAATAGTTTATATATATGGAGTTATAAATTCTCTGGGGCAACAACTATTAATTTTGTAATTCTTAATATGGGGTATTTCTCTCTAAATCTTCAACAGATGATCTTAGTATATTTGGGGGTGTATTTTTTCTCAATTATTCTAAAAGTGTATGATATAATAGATTTTATAATAAATAGAAAAAAACTTCGAGAAAATCGAATGAAAGCATTATAGAGGTGAAAAAATGATATTAGAAACATTAGGATTTTTAAAAGCATTAGCTGACATTTTTGGTGCTATCCTAATTTTTTTTAAACCAATTATCTCCTCTATTGGTTCCTGGATGGTATCTTGGATTACAAATACAATTGATTTTCTACAGCAAAATCTCGGTAATAATTTAACTATTTTTATTATAATTTGTATAGTTTTAGTAGTTTCTGGGATTTGTGTTAACATTATTTGGCCAGGTGATAGGCCAGGCTCTCTTTTCTCAAAAGGAATCGAAAAAATCGAAAAGTTAGAGGGAAAGCTTGGTTTATATGAAGAAATGGATACTATTGATTCAGTTAGAAGATGTAAAGACTGTGGAAACCCTATTGGTGATGCAGAAGTGTGTTCTTTATGTGGGGCTCGTAATTAAATATTTTTATATTTAAAAGATTCTATTTATGATTTACGTCGGTTCTTTTTGTCCTACACACTTGTAGGAATTTTGATAAATATATTTTATTAAAAGCATAATATTAAATTTAAATTTTGAATCTATTCTATTTAGATGTAATAAGAATATATTAAATTAGAAATTTTATAGAGCGTGTATGAGCTTTAATTCTAAGATTGAAAATTTTAAAAACAAAAAGAAACTTATTGAAGAATTAAATTATTATAAATCTATCATTCTAAAGAAGGTAAAGAGTGGAGATTATAATTCAGCTTTAGAAAAAGTGAGATCTGCATCAATATTAATACAAGAACACAAAGAATTTTTTAATACTGAAAAAGAACTTCTTGATTTTTATAACTTAAGTCAACAAATCCAATCGGAATTAAATGATCATAGGATAATTTACGAGCGGCGATTTAATAATCTTTTAAGAGAAAAGCTTGATGAAACTAATTTAGAAAACTTTTCAAAATTGCTCGCAATGCTAAAAAATGATGTAGATCATAATCTCGATCGTTATCATCTAAAGGATATTAGTACTAAAATCACTAAATATTTCAAATATATTAAGAAAATGTATGAAATTTTAAGCTGCTATAAGGTATTGAATTACTATGATGCTTCTGATAAAATTTTTGAATTTGTAAGAGATATTAGATACGAGAATTTCCCTAATTTAAAAATGTTAATCTCATTAACTTATCAAAAACTAGTAAGTAATAAATTATATGAATTTTCAAAAGAGTTTGACAGACTTACTCTTTCTAATCTTTCTAAAAAAATGGCTATGAACCAAGAACAGCTATGTGATTTTATTAATATTATCAAAAAACAACCAAAAAGTCCCGTACAAGATTATCTACCCAAGACTCAAGAAATAATATTTAAAAGATTAAGATTTTGAAAGAAACAACCTTAAGAATTTTCTCTTTTTAAAGCCCCCGATAAAATTCAGGGCGTAATATATTCTTATGGGTCAATCCATAATTTATCGTACTTAAAATTTCTTCTTTTTCTCTATCCAAAATACCTTTTATTGGCAAATAATTTGATGCGTGATTACTTCGGAAGATACAATTTGCACTTTTATTATAAAAATCGATTTTTTTAATGAAATCTTTTAATTCTTTCAATATTTCTAATGAATTCATTTCTTGGAATTCTCCATTTATTTTTTTTCTAAAGATTTCAGTTCCTGACGGTATCATGAGTGTTAGGAATGCAATATACCAAATTCTATCATCATCAGGACAGATTTTATTAATCAAATCAGCTGATTCTAACGCATGTTCTCGTGATAGTTCTGGATTATTGCCACCCCCAAGACCATTTATTAATGTTGCTGATAGAGTAATCTCCGCTTTCATTAATTTTTTAGAAGCTTTAATGTGATCTGCTTTTGTTGCATGTTTATTTACTAATTCAAGTAAATGATCAGAGCCAGATTCAAAACCAACATAAACAATTTTAAGACCTGCCTCACTCAGCATTTTTAATTGCTCATTTGTTTTTTTTAATATATCTTTAGAGTGAGCATAAACGCCACACCTTTCTAAATTTGGAAAAAGTCTGTATGCATACCGAGTTACAGCTAGTAATTTTTCAGTAGGAGTAACCATTGCATTCCCATCTAAAAAGAATATTTTTCTAACATTTGGACCATATTGTTTTCTAGCAATATCTAAATCTTTTTTCACTAAATCAATATCTCTAACCGTAAATTTCTTACGAAGATTTGACATACAAAAATCACATTTGAAAGTACAACCTTCAGTAAGTTGAATCAATAGAGAATAAGCTTCTGATGGAGGTCTGAAGATTGGATGGCAGTAAAAGATCTCTTCTCTACTATGCATAATACCTAAGAATAAAAAATTATATTAGTATTCAACAAAATTTACTCGTCATCTTCCTATTCATCATCTTCTTCCTCTCCATTTTCATCATCTGCAGGTCTCTTAGAACAGGAATTCAGGTGACGCCCAAGTCTAATAAATTCTTTCCCACAATAAGGACACTTTTGTTTATCTGTTGATTTCTCCTCATCTTCTCCAGATTTTCCACTTGACTTTTTCTTTTTCTTTTTTGGTTTTGAGGGCAAAATATCTTCTAAACTTGCATCGTCGGGGGCAAATTCACAACTCTGGATATGTGAAGCTAAATCCTCAAAGAAATCCCCACAAAATGGGCACTCTGTAATGTCAGAAATGTCCGAATCCTCTAAATCAGCTTTTCCAGCTTTTCTCTTTTCAAATTTTATAGGAGTTTCTTCTTCCTCTTCTTCAAATTCATCAATTGATATATCAATTTCCTCATCAGATATTATTTGTTCGAGTTCAATCTCTTCCAATTTTATTTGTTTCTCTTTAATTTTCTTCTCTGCTAATTTTTTACTTTCTTCATATACATCAGAAAATCGGTTATTGCTTTTAACTGGATCATATAAAGCGCAAACTTGGCAGACATATGCTCGAGTTCCTAAGATTAAATCTCTCGCAGGACAATAACATAAAGCCTGAAGACTGCTGCTGATATTACCTTTTGGTTCTAAGTGTTTACACGCAACTTTCCTAGAATATTTTATTTTTTGTTTACGTCTTGGCATAGAAAATTTCACTAAAAGGAGTAAGCTAGATAATTATTCTTAAAATATAATTTTTTTGAATTTTAAAAAAAAAGAAAATGATATTAGGTAATCTCAGATAAAGATTAAAAATTGTACTGAATATCTTTCAAGTCCTTAACAATTTTATTTTTCAATTCAATATTTTCGAGATTTGGTAATAATTCCTCTACAATATCTCTTAATTCCATCACTTTCTGTATAAGTAATTCTGCTTTATTCCAAAATGATGTTCTTAATGGATGCATCTTTAAGATAGCCTTATTAAAATTCTCAATTGCAGCTCTATAAAATAGACAGGCATTTTCTAGTTTATGAAGCCGTGATTGATATATTGTACCAATTTTGTTAAAACACATTCCTGCACCAGCAAAATCTCCTTCTTTTTCAAAAATTATAGCAGCATCTTGAATTTTATTTAAAGCTTCCTCTAAAACCTCGTTATCTGCTCTTTTCAATAACAAATACCCTTTAGTATAATACGCTATTCCTACGTAAAAATTATGATTTTGCTTCTTAGCAAGTTTATATAAATCATCAGCAAATTCATCAGCTAAAATTAAATGGTCATTTGAAATGCAAGTATGTGAGACAATTCTCAGTAAATCTAAAACTCTATCAAAATCTTTAATATCTTTATATTTACTTATACCTTGTCTAAACTTTTCAATTCCAGTAAATGAATCTTTTCGATCAAATGCCTGGTTTCCTTCATAAATCATTTGCTCTGCGACTTCTCTTATTTTTATTTCTTTCTGTCTTTTCTTCGCATAAATTTCACCGTAAAAAAAATCATCTACATCAAATGCAATATCTTCTGTCATTGGAATTTCAGATAATAACTCTTTATTTGAAATATCTCTAAGGTCATCATCAACATAAGAAGGTTGCTTAGAAACTTCTTCTGATGACGCTAAGGTGTTTTCTGGTAGTGGACTTTTTTCTCCATAAGCAGATTGTAATGGTTTCCCTTCAGTAACCAATGCAGAGAGTTCTGATAACACATTCGCAAAGAAAAATTTATTTAATCCATCCACAACATAATCTACTTTATGGTAATTGGAATCATAATGAGGATCATTAGTGTCCATATTGACATCTGTAATGCGATAAATTTCAAAACCAGTATCATATTTAGTCATTGTATATTCAGAACCATCTTCATTTTTAACAATATCTTGTTTTTTCTTTCCTAATAGTGTGTGATCGAACACTAACCCACAAAAGTCACCGTTGTTTTGCTGAAAACCTAGTTGGTTAATTAGATCTATATAAGAGAAGAATAAGTTTAACCCAGGATGACTATGGAACCATCCAACCATATAATATCCTTTTCCTTCCTTATCAAGAGCTTCCTGAATATTTTCAATAAAACCATAATGCCTTTCATCTAATTGCACATCTGTAGCATGACCAAACGTCAGAGCTTCCGCTCGTTCTACATAAACTAATTCTTCATCAGAATTACCAATTAATATACCATAAATTTCTTTCCATTGTTCTGGAGGTATTGATTTATTTGCATATCTGCTTGCATAAAGAATTATTGTCTTATAAGCATCCGCTCTAATAACTACAGGTTTACTTACTTTTTCAATTTGCTTTTCTTCTTTAATATTGTTATTTTCTAAATTAGATTCAATTTTTTCATTTCCTGAATTTCCATTATTATTGGATTTTTCGAATTTCTCTGACATATCGATATTTCTCTTATTTTTAAACTATTTCTAGAGAAATAATAATCGTATACCTAATTAAAATTATGTATAGACTTTCTAATTAAAGGTATTTAGCAACTTTCGACTACTTCCATTTAATCTTGTCTAGTGAATAATCTCATAAATCGTGCTTTTATTTCTTTAGGGAGTAATGGGATATTATCTACTTGAGCATTACCCGGTTGAGTTTTAATAAGAACAAAATGACATCCAATCCCTAAACTTCTTAGACTATGAACAATATCTCCTTCCTTTTCAATGATTGTAATCGATTTGAATCCCGAACCTTCAGCAATGGTTTTTAAATTTGTCTTGCCACTTGTATAAGTCCTCTGATTTCCAGTAGAGCCATATGATGAATTATCAATAATTATTAATGTTAGATTATTTGGTTGATTATTAGCTATTGTACTTAAACTTCCAAGATTCATTAATATGGAACCATCTCCGTCTATACACCATACTACTCTATTAGGTTGAGCGAGAGCAACACCTAATGCTATTGAGCTAGCTAGCCCCATAGATCCTAACATATAAAAGTGTGAGGGGCGATCAAAGATACTATATAACTCACGACAAGGCGTACCGAGATTGCAGACGATTAACTCATCGTTTAATGCCTCTACAATTTTTGTAATAGCATCAAATCTTTTCATTCGATTTTCCCCATAATTCTCTTTTTAAAAGAATTCCAATTGATTGATTATATTTCTTGCTAAATTCAACAGCATCTTTAATCTCTTTTAATTTTTCCAATGAATCAATAATGAATGTTTTAATATTTAATAAATCTAATAATCGTGGAGTTAGTTCCCCCATTGGAATTTGTGCAATTATCTCCTCTCCTTCGGCACCTCTATGACTCATTATCAATACAACGGGAATTTCATATAATTCAAGAAGCGATTTTATAGCATTTACTGAATTGCCTAAACCTGAATTTTGTATCAAAAGTGCAGGAGTTCTTCCACCTAAATAAGCACCTGCTGCAATCCCTATTCCTTCTTCTTCACGTGTTATAGAAATTTTTTGAATTTCACCTTTTTCATCAATTACATCTAAAAGGCCCTTTAATAAGATACATGGTAATGATAAAATCAAATCTATTCCTGATTCTTTTATCATTCGATGTAGGTAATTATCAACGTTCATAACGCTTATAGCAAAATTTGTAAAATTTTATTATTAACATTAATTTTCAAATATCTTTAAAACTTAAGAATAAATTTATAATATTGTATGAAGTTATAATGGGGATTTTGTATTAAAGCTCTTCTTTATCGTTACAATCTTTCAAAATTAGCATTGGCTCGTATTGCTGGATTATTTTCTTTAAAGGGCTATTTATCAAAACTAGGTCCATTAAGATTGGAAGAAATTCCAAAACCCACTATCAAAGCTAACGATTGGGTTATAGTTAAAACTATAGAATGCGGAATATGTGGGAGTGATCATAAACAAATATTTCTAGATGGTAACCGCGATAATCCAATGACAGCATTGATTTCATGGCCTCAAATACTAGGACATGAAGCGGTTGGACGTGTTGAAGAAGTAGGATCTAATACTAATCTCAAAAAAGGAGATCGTGTGGTACTGAATCCTTGGATAAGTTGTATACCCAGAGGTATAAAATTGCAGTGTAAAGCATGTCGAACAGGAAAAAATACACTATGTCGGAATTTTAATAAAGGTAATCTTACTCCAGGTATCCACACAGGAAATAGTAGTGATGTTACCGGAGGATTTAGTCAATATTTTCCAGCACATGAGTCTATGGCAATACAAATTCCAGATGATATAAGTTGGGATCAGGCTATGCTTTCAGATCCCTTTTCAGTTGCATTTCATTCAATATTGAAAGCGCCAATTAAGCCAGGATCAATAAGCGCGGTTTATGGATGTGGTAATTTAGGACTCCTCACAATTTTAATCTTAAAAAAAATATTTAAAGATGTACGCGTAGTAGCCATTGCACGTTTTCCTCATCAAGCAACAATGGCAAAGAAATTTGGAGCTGACTTAGTAATTAAGTCCTCTCCTACAAATATTCTAATTGAAAAAATAGCTGATTATGTGCAATGTGAGGTTTATTATATTAGAAATAAAAAGCCATGGTTAATTGAAGGAGTAGACATTTTATTTGATACAGTGGCATCAGCAGAAACACTTGAAACAGGATTACGGATAGTAAGTGCTCGAAAAAAAGATTTAAAAACCAATAGTTTAACATCTGGTCTAATTGTTGTAACAGGTGTCTCTTCACCTCATAGATTTGAATGGACTCCATGGTATTTTAAAGAAATTAAAATGGTTGGAAGTAATGCTTTTGCGATAGAAGAGTTTGAAGGTTATAATGAGCATGCTTATCATCATTATTTTCGTTTTCTTCAAGAAGGACGCCTTGATCCTACACCAATGATTACTCATCATTTTCAATTAGAAGACTATAAAAAAGCCTTTTTAACTGCGCGAGTACAGAAAAAGTATAAATCTATTAAAGTTGCATTTTCGTTTCATAAGACTTAAGAGGTAAAAATTATATGGATAGCAATCAACAACCCAGCAAAATGCCAGCTTTGATTTTTGAAATGAAACTAGGAAAATTAATAAAAGCATACATACGCGGAAAAATAAAAATTTCTGGGTATTGGAAGAAAAATGGACCAATTAATATTCGAATTGTTCCTATCCCAAAACTTATATCTGATGATTGGATCTTGGTTAAGACCGTATATTGTGGGATATGTGGAAGTGATATGAAGGAAATAACTTTAAATGGAGCCTCTGATAACCCACTACGCTCTTTAATTACATTTCCACAAATTTTAGGACATGAACCTGTAGGTATTGTAGAAAAGATAGGAAAAAATGTATCTAAGTTCAGTAAGGGTAGTAGAGTTGCAATAAATCCTTGGTTACCATGTGCTTCTCGTGGTATAACTCACTTATGCTCTCGATGTAAGATAGGTGATTATACTCACTGTAGTAATTTCCAGAGAGGAAATTTACCAACTGGTATGCATTTAGGAACCGCAAAATATCTTGGTGGATTTTCTCCATATATTGCGGTTCATAAATCTCAATGTTTTTTGATTCCTGATAATGTCTCATTTGAACAAGCTGTATTAGCAGATCCTTTTTCTGTTGCTTTTCACTCGACATTAATCTTAAATCCTGATCCAACTAGTATAATTTTGGTTTATGGCTTAGGAGTAATTGGATTATTAACTATATTAATTCTAAATAAAATTTTCAAAGTAAAGAATATTATCGCCATTGGTCGATATCAATTTCAAAAAGATTTAGCATTAAATATTGGTGCTAAGCATGTTTTTCTAAGTAAAAAAGAATCTTTAATTGAAGAACTTGCTGAATTTTTAGATATTGAATTATTTATTCCTGAAAGAGGGTTAAAATGGTCATTAGATGGTGTTGATGGTATTATTGATACAATAGGCTCTTCAGAGACTCTAGAAGTAGGAACTCGTATACTAACTGCTCAAGGACGCCTTGTATTTCTTGGCGTATCCACACCAAAAAGATGGGAAAATACACCACATTACTTTAAAGAACTTGAAATTATTGGATCAAATGCATTTTCAATTGAAAAATTTGAAGATAGGAGATCTCATGCTTTTGAATTTTTTATGGATTATTTAACCACAAAAACACTTGATCCAAGTATATTAATCACTCATAAATTTCCACTTAATGATTATAAGAAAGCTTTTGATATATTAACCAATAAACATGAATCTCATGCTGTAAAAGTTTTGTTCAAATTCTAAAACTCAACGAAATTATAATTTAAGTATTATTGGACAATATTAATCATATTTTTTTTACAGAAACTTTAAGTAAATATAAATATTAATAAATTTGATTCAAATAACTCATTGAAGGTGAATAATATAGTTTTTGAATTAATCGCTTCAGTATATACAATCTTAATAGGAATCACAATGCTTGGTATGTGGTTACTTTTATTATTTAAGAGAGAAATACCAGAACTAAAAACTAAACCAACTCAAATATTTTTTCACTTAGCGGCTGAATTTCTTACTGCAGTTGTTTTAATAATCGGTGGAATTGGATTTATAATGAGTCAACCTTGGGGTTTAGCTATTTTTTTCATAGCAATTGGAATGGCAATATATTCGACTATAAATGCCGCAGGTTTTTATGGACAGTTAAAAGATTGGCCCATGTTTATAATATTAATGGTTTTCAGTATTTTTTCTCTTTTAATCGCAACGTTGATAATAATAATCGAATTCCAAATATTTTGATAATCTATTAAATAATTCCTTTTTTTTTAAAACTACGAATATCATCATCTAAATATCCAAGGCTTTTAAGTATATCTTCTGTTTGTTGTCCCATTTTAGGAGCAAGACTTCGAATATTTAAAGGGGTTCGTGAATATTTAATAGGTGAAGCCACATTTTGTACATTACCAAACTTGGGATGTTCTATTTCTAAGACCATGTTTCGAGCTTTAATTTGAGGATCCTCACATGCCTCAGCAAAGGTATTCACTGGCATAACACAAGCATCTAAGTTTTTAAAGATACTTATCCACTCATTTTGAGTCTTTTTTAATACTTCAGTTTGTATTTCTTTAAATAATTCTTCCCTCTCTTTTCCTTTAACAAATTGAAGAGGTTTTAAATCCTCTCGATTAAGACCTTCACAGAATTCTCGCCAAAATTTAACTTCAACAATCCCGACTGATAAAAACTTGTTGTCCTTTGTTTTGTATACATTATAGAAAGGAAAATCACCGTGTAAGGGATTTTGGGTTTTAATCCCATCATTTAAATTCCTAGAAAAATGATATGCTGCAACAAGGGGCATAAAAGAAAAAACACAATCTGTCATCGACACATCAATAAATTGTCCTTTTCTTTCAGGATTTTTTTCTCTTTCAATAATTGCCCCTAAAATTCCTATAGCTGACACTAAACCACCTCCAATATCAGCGACTTGAACTCCCGGATTTATAGGTTTTCTTTCCTTTGTATTATCATCATAAACTGCTCGTTCTTTATTCATTTCTAGAATACCACAAATACCAATATAATTAAGATCATGACCTGCTATCTGTTCATATGGCCCATATTGACCGTATCCTGTTAATGAACAACAAATTATTGATGG
>JBHLRA010000098.1:0-9525 GCA_048883045.1 Candidatus Thorarchaeota archaeon
TCTCTAGTTTTTTAAACTCTTCATAAAATATAATATCATCTTCCTCACTACTTCCATACAAGACTGTCAGCTTAGCATCTATTATCCCTTCTATGATAGCTTTCGCCAATGAACGAAATGGTGTTATACCAGATCCACCTGCAATGCCTACAATATTCTTTAAATCTCGTAGAGGATCAAAGTAAAAGAATCCTTCAGGGCCAGAACTAACTATTTTGGTACCAAGCTTCCAATTATCCCATATATAATTTGTTAGGAATCCATTTTCTTCTTTTCGTATAGTTAAATTATAAAATCCTTTCAACGCATCCGAAGGTGAAGATGATATAGAATAAGGTCTCGTAATTTCTACACCATTTACTTTCACTTTTAAACTTAAATATTGACCTGCTCTAAAGTACGCTAATTTCCTTGTTCCTAATTCTAGATCAGGGACTAATTTAAAAGTTTTTGCTGATTTTGTTTCATCTCTAATTTCGTCTATAATTAAGTATTGTCTTTCAGGATGTAGCATTCGTGCAAGGTCATTTATTGGATCAGATTTTATCGGTTCATTAGAAGCTTTTTCAATCCTTTTTTTTCTATTCGGAACTAATTTAGTAAAAGCAAATAAATCTTTTGTATTGCTTTTAACTGTGATCACAAACCTTTCCTTATCTTCTTCATTCATTTAATTACACCCTCTTTTTTTAGTTCTGCTATAGTGTATAAAGCCGCTACATTCCCAGAACCTATTGAGGAATTGTATCCATGCCCTCTTCTACCATAACCTCCAGCAAATTCAAGACCCTCAATATGCTTATCTGCTTCCATTGACATGAATCTAGCTATAATGGAATCCCATGGTTCCATTTCATATCCATATATACCACCATTATAGGTTTTTGTGAATCTTGCGAAAGTTGCAGGTGTAGCTATTTCAATTTCTTCTATATGTTCTTCTAATGAAACTCCAGTAGCATTTTCAAATTGTTCAATTAATTCCTTAGCAATTTTATTTTTTAAATCTACATAATCCTCAGGTTTTACATCATACCATACTTCAGGTTTGAATAGAGTTGTAATAAATAGAATAGATGTACCTGGAGGAGAACAGTTAGGGATAGCATTATTTAAACATACTGTTGCTTGACCTTTTGGAGTTTCAAGTTTATTCCAGGATTCATAGATTTTTTCGCTGGTACCCTCCATTATAAAATAACTATATTCTTTCAGCCCTATTTCCTCAGCAGTTGCATCTAAACCCAAATACACAACAAACCCCGCGAGACCATGAATCCTAGCATTAACTTCTTTAATTGCTATCTCTGGTACTTCAGATTTTGGGTAAATAAGCTTATTGTATACTAATGTGGGAGAAGCATTTGAAATTATATGATGAGTTTTAATTTTATCTCCTTTTGAAGTCTCAACTCCCACAATTTTGCCTTTTTCTACCAGAATCTTTTCGACTCTTGTATTATATTCAATTCTTCCTCCAAATTCTCTTATTTTAGCATCTAATGCAGTAGTATATCCATGTGAACGATTAATAGGTATATACCCTCCGAAATCTAAATAAGTAAAGATCATCATAGCAAATAATGTGAAGGTTACCCTATTCGTAGGCAGCCCTAAATAACACCAATAAGCATTAAGTATATCTTGTGCTTTCTTAGGAATTCCGAGAGTTTCTTGAACTTCTTGGGTAGTATAAGGAGCAGTTTTAAGAAAATTAGTATATTCTTTAAAAAGAACTTGTTGATCGGGTCGACCTCGTGTTTTCATAAAATATTGAAATGCATTCCTAATTTCACGAGCAATATCAAAAAATTTCTGCACTGATTCTCTACATCCTGGAACTTCTTCCTCTAATTTATCTAGAAAAATTTCAACACCAAAAGGCATAGTAACATCTACCTTATTATCTGGATCTGTGATAATTAATCTATATGCTTCCGGTACTCTTATCATTTCAATATCTAAGTTATATCTTTTTTCAAATAACCTTTTTACTGCTCCTTGATTCGATTCTGGACCATATTCATCCATTTCGTGCAATGAAGTCTCAAACTCAAATCTACCTCTAACAAAACTTGAAGCAAATCCCCCAGGTAAATTATGTTGCTCTAGAAGGAGAACTTTTACTCCATTTGTGGCAAGAGTAGTGGCAGCAGTTAATCCACCATTTCCAGCTCCAATAATCACGACATCATACGACTCTTTAATGGCTTGTTCTGCAATTTGCTCATTCATTTATAAAATCTCCTTAAAATTATTCATTAATTTTTGAAAATTATTATTTTTGAATTAAGAATTATTACTAAATTTTCTTATTAAATATTGAAAGAATTTATCAGTTAAAATAAGAAAATTAGAATGTTAGAAATATGATAAAAATAGATATATTATGATTAATTCCTATACTAAATTATTTATTATAATCTCAGAAATATCTCCTGAATATTCTGCTGTTCTTCTTATACTTTCAATTATATAACCTATTGCAATTGATAATTCAGCACTATTTGTTGTATTAAGGGAAATCTTTTCTGTAATTGATAACAGTTCCTTTATGGCTTCTATATTTTCATTTGCAAGGCTAATACTTTTTTGAAGCCATGCGTCAAGGCTCTTATCCAATAAATTTAATGATAAATTGCTAGCTTCTAAAATATTTTTAATTAAATCTTTTTCAATCTTGTTATATTCTATTAGTAAGACATTCTTTGCTATTCGGACAGCATGGTCCCCAATACGTTCCAGAAATTTACTCATTGAATGATATTGACTCGCTTGTTCTAAGGTTATTCCCATTTTTTGACAGAGAATAATATCTCTTAGTACTATATGAGATTGACGTCCTATTAACCAGAGTAATCTATCAACGTCATTATCTCGTTTTATAACATCTTCAGCTAAAATCTTGTCTCCAGTTTCAAAAGCTTTAATTGCATCATCATGCATATCATGTACGAGAATATACATCCTTTTTATTGTTTTTTCAAAAGGCATTTCTGTTGGATTAAGTAAGTCTTTAATAATAATGAAATTACTGGATTCCTCTACAACTTCGGGACCAATTGCAATCTGAGTAAAATTAGTTATACAATCTCGTATATAAGGTTCAAATTTTCTACTAGATTTTATTATAATCTTAGAAAAACCCATTATATATACTCCAATTAAGATACGGAACAAATAATTATCATCTTTGAAATCATCAACATTAATCTCTTTTATTTTTATCATTTTTTCAGTATCAATTTGCGGTGTGATAAGTAAATTTCCATCAGGTTGACTAAGAATACCTAATGTATCATGGTTTTCTACACCATGTTTATCTATCCATATTTTAGGTAAAGAAATAATATAACTTGAACCACCTGTTTTCTGTACTTTTCTTGTTTCTATATGAAATGGCATGATCTATACCTCTTTTTTAATTATATAAATCAAATAAACAATATATTTAAATTCTAATCTATATATTCTATATATTTTTATACATATGTGCTAATTTTTTCAAAGTATTTCAAAAAAAATATTAATATTAAATATATAGATGATATTTTACCAGAGACTTTTAAGGATTTTTTGCATTTTTTTGTTTTTTTGCATTTTCTTTGATGAGAATAATCGATTCTTCTCTAGCTTTTAATAAAATTCTTTCCTTTACTCCAGCCATTTCTTTAGAAGGTAAAATAATTTCTTTTAATATTTTTTTAAATAGTAAATATTCATCTTTTACGCTAATAAATGGCTCTACTCTTTTTTCATAAATGAAATCTTCAATAGTTGTATTTTTTCCGTTGCAATTACCTTCTGTAAGATCAAATCGATAGTTTTGATACACTAAAAAACAATGGACTATTGGAACATAAGGAAGGTTATATTTTTTTAAAATATTCTTCATCCCCGTCGAAATTTTCTCATTAAGTTTATATATTCCTATATGTTTATAGAGTGGTATATTAAGTTCTTCTGCAAGACCTGCAATTACAGCATGTTTAGATGTACAAGAACCCTTGTTCTCTTTAAAAAAGATTAATTTATCGTCATAATTTGTATTATAACCATACTCTATATTATGTACATAATCACAAGCTTCCTTGAAAGTTCTAATTCCGAGTTTCAAAAATTGACTTGATATCTCCCCCACGGACTTAATTTCGGCATCTGGTAATTTGTTATATGGATCCATTAAAGTATATTTAGAAAATTCAATCTTAAGTTGATAGTATTACCAATGAATGCTATAAAAGATTAATTTCTAGGAATTATAAATATCTAAAATAGATTTAGATACCTTTTTCACTAGTTAATAAAACCATTATATAATCTGCAACACCTTCAATTGAATCAGAAATAGCTTCTAAAATATCAAAAATGTTTCCCACAGTAAATATAGTGAAAAAATTAACATCATAGTGGGTTTCTTGAAGGCTTTTCCTTAATTGAATATTCAATAGATCAACTTTATGTTCATGTTCATTTATTTGTCGTGCTATCTCCTTAACATTCTTCCTATCTGATACAAAATCCACAACAATTTTATCTAAGAATTGACCACAGTCTAAAGTAACTTTCATAATTTGGCTAACCAGATCTATAGTTGTTTCACTGCTTTGTTCCCAAAATTTCACAGGAACTGTAGCAATTCTACGGGCAACACCTGTACAACAGTTAGCCACGTCATCCATTCTTTTAACCAAATGCGAAAGATTTTGTCTAATACTAGGATCTAATTCTCCTCTAGAAATATCCTGCTGTATTTTTCTTCTTAGTTTATCTGCATCTCTTTCAATTATATCAACGTTATGAAAAATTTCATAGGATTTGTCAAGATTTCTTTCTTTTAAAAGAATTTGCAGTCCCTTATCTAACTCATTTACACATTCTTGTACTTTTCGTGCATGTTCTATCGTTTTTTCTAAAGCATTTAAAGCAGTTTCTCTTTTTAAATATTCAATTAATGAACCCATTTCGACCAATTTTTTTTTCTAATATTTATTTTCTATATAAAAGATTTAGAAATTTATTTCTTTTTATTATAAATATTCAATTATGATAATCCAAACATACTTAATCCAAGGTAAATAAAACCTGAAAATATTGCTGCTATTGGAAATGTTAATACCCAATACATCGCCATTTTCCCTAATCCCTTATAATCAACTTCTTTTTTTTGAGCAAGGCTCATACCAATTATACAAAAAACTATTACATGGCTATGGGAAATAGGGAGGGCAAATAATGTAGCTATCATTAATATAATCGCAGAGCTTATTTGAATAATAAATCCTTCACTCGGACGCGTATCTATCATGTGAGATGCAAGATTTTTGATTACATAACGTGCTGCAAAGTAAATACCAAGGAATGAAAAAAATCCACATATTATCGCAAAAGTTATGTATTGACCGTTAGTTATAGACATATTTTCCCTAAGACCTAAAAGAATACCTAATGCTTCTCCTGAATTAGCTCCTACCCAAATTTCCGCAAATAAAACAGCAACTAATAAGAACCATTTAAAAGTCTTTTCAGATTTTTCAATCTGATTTAAACCTCTGAGACGAGAAAGAAAAAATTTACTAGCTATTTTAAACAGAGCATAAGTTATTAATAATCCTGATACTGGTGATATAAACCAACTTAATACTACATCTCTTAACTTCTCATAATTAAATGCAGTATTAAGATCAATACCTCCTTGGAATATAGAATAAACTATAACTACTCCAACAATACTACCTATTAAGGAGTGTGTACTGCTTAAAGGAATACCAGCAAAACTTCCAAGAACTAACCATATAATACTACTTATTAATACTGTGAGGAGCATATAATTGGTATACTGTTCTTCTAATCCCTCACCTAAAAGACTTTTCCCTACCGTCTCAGGGACAAAACCTCCACTAAAAAGTATCATACCTAAACCTATTGCAGAACCGCCTAAGATCAAGGCTATTTTAAATTTTAATACTCCTGCTCCCACTAAAGAGGCGAGAGTTTCATCATTTGCACCGATGCTAAATGCTAAACCAATAGCCATTAATACTAAAACTATCACTAAAATGATGGTTAAATCTTCAGCCATGTTTTTTCATAGATTCTTACTATTAATCAAAAATTAGATATTTAGTCGCAAGAAACTGAATATACTCAGAAAAATTTTTCATATGATCAGCCAACATCATTATATCTTCAATTAAATTTTTCAGATACAAAAATGTTCTAGAGAGATAATCCATATCATAATTATAGAGACGATTTAGTAATTTCCATTCCTCATTCCTCATTTTTCTTCTTTCTTCTTTTATCTCTTCACATATATCGTGAGCTTTACTAAGATCAGTACCAATTAATTTTACTGCATTTGATAAATCAATAGAGATTTTTCTTAATGATTTCAAGATAAGTTGAATTTCAAGCTTAAATTTCTCGTCGGGAAAAACTGCTTTATATAAAAACATTCTATTGGCTAAATATTCCCCTATATTTTTGATATCATTTATTTTGGTGAATAACTTTAATCTATCGGCTTTAGAAAACATTAATTTCGATTTGAATATTTTAGATTCAAATTTCTTTTTTATCTGGACTTCAGTATTAGTATCTATTACATAATTCAAATTCTCTTTAAACTTATCAAACTTTTCTTCAACAAGAAATTCAATGCCTCGTATTAATTTTAAGTTTTGTTCATTGATATTATCCATAAATAATTTAGTGAGATCGTCAATACTTAGCTTATTTAGTTCTTTTTCATCAAATTCTCTCATTATCAACAAAATTTCTGTTCTATATAGATATATTAATGTTTAATAAATTTTCTATGTATAGTTTAATTTTATTGTTAATATATTAATCTCTAAATATAGTTATACTGAGATTATTTGAAATTGTATTTTTAATCCATTTTAAAATCTAAATATATTAATTATTCATACAACAGAAAACATATGATTTAAATGAAAAAGAGTGCCTAAAAATCTGTTTGAAAATAGTTAAAAACTATTTAAGTTAATTACTATATTTATTAAGATTTCTTAGCTACGGTCAACATGATTATGTAATCAGCAACATCTTCAGCATTATCGCTTACAGCTTCTAAAGTAGAAACACAGTTATGAATTTCAATTGCACTAAAAGGATTAATATCCGGATTATTTGATACTAGTATTCTATTAATTCCATGACGTAATTCATCACACTTATGTTCTAATATATTAATTTCTTCACCTAATTGATGGATCTCCTCTTCAGTAGCAGTTAGTAATTTATTAACCATAATATTTACTTTCTTAACTGAATCTACGGAGATCCTTGCCATTTCTAAGAATTTTTTATGAACTTCTTCATCTAACTTCAAAAAGTCGTTATGATTCATATATATAAATATTCTTGCTCCGGCATTAGCTGCATTTGCAATATCATCAATTCTTTGGGTAAGATGTATCAAATTTTCTCGTATTGTCGGAGCGATTTCCGCCTTTGAAAGCATATTTAATATATTTCGACGAATTCCATCTGCTTGATGTTCGACCTCATCAACCCGAAAAAATACTTTTAATGCAAGGTCAATATTCTTTTCATCAATAAGATAAGATACTGCTTTTTCATATTCAACCACACATTCAAGAACTTTTTGCATATGGACTAACGTTTTATTGATTGCACTTTCTTGATTTCTTGATTGAAAAAATTTAAATAAGGAACTCATTTTTTTTAAGACCTCTTCTTTTTTAATTAATTTTATTCTAATTTTAAAACTTCTTTTATGTATTGATCTCCTGGGTGTTTAAAGATAATACCTAATTCTTTAGGAAAATAAATTGTAACATCCGAATTCTCTAGGAACGTATTATGGACTTCTTTGGTTGCTGGAATTGTAACAATCAGAATTTTTTCTTGCCTTTTTATTTTAATTATAATCTCAAATCGATAAAAAACTCCCATAAACTTTCGACGATTTATTTTTCCTAAAACAGCATTTTTTTTATGTTCTACTCGATTTCCTAATCTTAACTTAAAATGATTAGCTCTAACAACCAATATTATTTTATCTCCATGATTTAACATATTATATTTTTCTTTCTTAACATAAGCAGCAACCATATCATCAAAATCGATATCTATTGGGACTGGAACCGAAACTTCATGAATTTTTGTAAAAAATTTGTCACCCTGTTTAGATTTTTTAAAAATATCCCAAGTTGGTTCTCTGTTTTTTATACATTTTCCTTCAAAAATATTTATTTCACTCATGAAGTTAGCGACAAATAGATTTGTCGGATTATAATAAATTTCTTCAGGTGTTCCGATCTGTATAATTTTTCCTTGATTCATTATAGCTAAACGATCAGCAACCATCATTGCTTCTTCCTCTTCATTTGTTACATGTATAACTGTCAAATTCAATTCTTTAGATTTTGCCATTAATAATAGTTCTCTTCGTAAGTTCATTCTAAGTCCGGCATCGAGTGCTTTTAAGGGTTCATCTAAAATTAAAAGTTTTGATTGTTCTAAATTCAAAAGAGCTCGACATAAAGCTACCCGTTGTTTCATACCTCCACTTAACTCTTCAGGTATCGCAGTATTTCTTCCTGTTAGCAAAGTCATCATTAATACTTGATCAACAAGAATTTGTGTTTGATTTGAATCTCGAGCATGAACTCTGCCACTATATGAAATATTTTCTATAATATTCATATGAGGAAACAGAGCATAATTTTCGAACATGAAACCTAAATTACGTTCACCAGAAGTTAAATTGGTTACTTCTTTACCATCAAATAAAATTTTACCCATATCTGGTTTTAAAAGACCAGCAATAATTTTTAGTAGAGTAGTTTTACCTGCTCCAGTTGGGCCTAAAATTATAAAATATTCTTTATCCTTAATTTCAAGTGAAATATTATCAAGAGCTTGAAAATTTCTAAAAGATTTCGAGACGTTTTTTAATTCAATTTTAACCATTTTTTATCACTATTTCTATTATGTTAAAGAAAGTTCATTAAGTAAATTTTCAGGAGTTCGAAATATATATATATCATCCATATGAATACCAATAATCAATTCTTCTCCTGGAATAAAGTTTTCCTCAAAATTTCCAGGCTTTAATGACATAAATTTATCTCCATTATCTAACATTAAATAAAATCTTTTAGTTGATCCTATAAATCTTGAAACTTCTAAAATAGCAGGAAAAAATTGCATTTTAGACCATTCATATTGACTAGTTTCGAAATCATAATCTATTGGAAATAAATAAACATCTTCAAGACGAAAGGCAAGGACAAGATTATCATCAAGATTAAATTGTTGTCTAATATTATTACAAATTATTTTTGGACCACCCAATCGAATCCATACATTGATTTTTTCATTTTCTAATAGTTTCAATACAAAACCTTGAAGAAAATTAGTTTCTCCAAGAAAATTTGCAACAAAAATACTGTTTGGATTTTCATATAATTCATATGGAGTTCCCATTTGAAGAATTTTTCCAGATCTCATAATTATTATTTTATCTGCTAT
>JBHLRA010000098.1:9625-11168 GCA_048883045.1 Candidatus Thorarchaeota archaeon
CTTGGAAACGCATTTGCCTCCACCCAATCAACTATAAGGACGGGTATAGTTCTAATATTTCCCATTACTACAATAGTAGCTCCAGTTTCCCCTAATGAACGAGTAAATACCATTATACAACCAGCAATTATTCCTTGTTTTATATTTGGAAGAGTAATCTTTCTAAATACTGTTAAATTTGATGCTCCTAAAGTTCGAGCTGCCTCTTCAACTCCTTTGTTTGAAGATTCCAATACTCCTATGATAGGTCTAACCATATAAGGAAAAGTAAAAGCTATATGGACAAATAAAATCATAAAAAAACCCGATTGAAATAATCCTATACCCGCAGGACCCCAAAATAGAAATGTTGCAAAACCCAAAGCTGCTGAAGGTATTGCTATTGGAATATCTAAAATAGTATCTAATACTGTTATAATCCTACCCCACTTTCTTTTGGAAATTATGAATGCAAATGGAATCCCAAAGATAAGGTTGATGAAGACGGCTAAAGCACCTATTTCAATTGAATAAATAAAACTCGTGTATAAATATGCCCATTTATAATCTTGTCCTAAAAACATCTCACCAATTAAATTTTCTCCAAATAACTCAACAATAATATAAAAAGCAGGAACAAGAATAAAAATAAGAAGAATTACCAAAGCTAGAATATCTCTTGTATATCTTAAGTTTTTACGACTCAAGAATCGTTCTATCCTAGGCCACACAGATTTCACAGGAAATCCTACTTTTCGAGTTAAAAATTTTATTGAAAAAAGAAGTAATAGTGAAATTGCTATTAAAATACCTGCTAAGAGTGAGGCAGATGGTATCTCTAATTGTCTTCTAAATCCTACAATCATAATAGGTGCAGTTTCAACCAAACCTGAAAGTATAATTGTGGCTCCTGTTTCACCTAGACTTCTTGTAAATGCTAAAACTGCTCCTGCGATTAAACCTTCTTTCATCATTGGCAATGTAATTGTACGAAAAACTGTAAATCCTGGAGCACCTAGGGTTCGAGCGGCATCTTCGTATAAAGTAGAGGTTTTTTCCAACACAATCTTCATATTTCGCACAATATAAGGAAAGGTAAAAACTACATGTCCAAATAGGATCAATGTAAATCCCGGTTCAATTCCAAAAATCCCCCAAAATAGCAATACAGAAAACCCCAAAGCACTTGTGGGAACTGCCATAGGTAAATCTACTAAAGCATCAAGGATTTTTTTCCCTTTAAAAATATAACGCGTTAATATAATTGAAATAGGGAAAGCTATAATGATATCAATTCCAACTGCAATTGCGGCTATAGTGAATGAATAACCAAGAGAACGCAAAATATTGAGCCATTGCAGATTTCCTAATAATTCATCATTAAATACATCTTGATTTATAGCTGGGATATTTAATAAAATAGTAGAAAAAATGTTGATTACAGGACCTATAATAACCAATAAAAAGAAAATTATAACAATACTATCCAAACCTCTTCGGTATATAGGTTTAGAAAAAAATCTATCTACTCTTAAACTAATAGGTAACCTTAATTCCTCATCAA
>JBHLRA010000099.1:0-11012 GCA_048883045.1 Candidatus Thorarchaeota archaeon
CTTGCGATGGTTTTTTCTGTACTTTCAGTTTCACTTGTATTTGTTTCTACAGGTTGGGAAACATGGACTCCTGATCCCGATTTTGATATCTTATTAGGAATTAGACTTTTAATGGTTCTATTCCCAATAATAGCAATTGCTTTATCTCTTGTTTGTTTGTACTTTTATCCATTTACTAAAAGTAAAGTTGATGGAATTAAATCCCAATTAAAAGAACTTCATGAAAAGAAATTAGAAACAGTTAGATCTAAATAATTTTTTTCTTTTTTTTTGAATTTCAATCAATTTGTTTTGGTAAATCGATAGAATTATCACTATCTTCCATTCCTTCTAATCTCCGATAATCTTCATAAGAACGTGCTGTAATAATTTTAAAATATTCTTTTAATTCTTTTTCTACATCATCGGGGATATCTGGACCTTTTTGTGTTTCTAGTATTTTATCTACCTTTTCTTTTGCTCTCTCTATAATGTCTTTTGCGCCAGCTCTTTGCCATATAGTTCTTCTATTTCTATCTGCAAGTAATGGTACAAAAAGTTCCTTACGAGTATTTTTAGCAGTATGTTTAAGACTTAGATATGATTTATTTGACGTAGCAACTCGCTTAATTTGTTCTATCGCAAGAGAATCCTCGTCAAATCTTATTCCCTGTAATCCTCTTCTCACAATACTACATAATTCATCATCAATTACAAGAAGTTCTAATGCTTCAGACAGTGAAGATTCATATGTACCAGCACATGTAATATAATTAATCCCTGCAGAAGCGGAACAAAATAGGGTCATAAATCGTTCATAGCCATTTTGAATGTCAAAACATTTAGATTCAGTAACGCTACCAGGACCTCGTGAGGGTATATTATAAAATCGAGCCATTTGCGCAGTAGCTGCTGATATTAGACCAGTTTCTATAGATCCCCAAGCAACATTCCCTGTGGAAGGATCCATTGGTGCGGACATTGAAGAATAAAAAACTGGAGCACCGGGATTAATAAGTTGTGTAAGAACAATAGCTGATAAAGTCTCCATATTTGTCTGAACAAGTAAACCGGCAAGTGTCACAGGAGCGGTTGATCCCGCACTTGCAGCTGGAGCAACAATTAAAGGTTGTTTGTATTTTGCAAAAATGAAAAGACCATTTAATAAAATTTGAGTATGTATTAATGGACTTGTTGGGTTATAAAAACCTACGAGTCTTGGCCTTTCTTTAAGCTCTTCTTCACTACCAACTATAATAGAAAGGAGATTCATCATATCTTGGGATGCTGTTCTTCCTAAACAGCCTAAACCATAAGGTTTAAAACTATTATGTGCCCAGGCGTGGATAGCATGCCAATGAAGTTCAGTATATGGAACATCATTAGGCCATATGTCTACATGACTGCAATGAATATTCTTTAGAGTGTCAACTATGCGAATTTGCTTGATATTATCGGAAAACACGGTTTTACGAATTCTTTTTTTACTATCTGGGTCATATATCTTTACAGGAGTTCCAACAGTGGCAAAATTCACAGTTTTAGTATCAATATTAATTCGAAAAGATCCATCATGTCCCCATAGAGAAAAAGAATTTGGGACTGTTTTGAGATGCTTTTCAACTAAATCTTTAGGATATTTAATAAAATGAGTTTCTTCATTGTCTCTAAAACAACCATGATCTATAAGAAAAGTTCGAGCTTCTGGAGATTCTACCTTAACACCAATGTTTTCTAAGAGTTCAAGGGTGTTGTTGTGTATTAATTCAATCTCTTCTCTTGTTAACACTTCTAATTTACTTAATTTCATAACAGTGTAATTTATTTTTTATTTTTTTTAACAATAAATATTCATTAAATTAAAGAGTTTATAATTGATTTAGCGCTTGATTAAGATCTGCTTTTAAATCATCTGGATCTTCTAATCCTACAGAAAATCTAAAATGAGTTTTTGAAGTTTTCATGGCTTTTAGCTCCCATTGTGCGAGCTCTAGTCCTGTCATAATAGATGTATATTCAATAAGAGAAGTTAAATCGCCTAAAGAAACTCCAACCTTAATTAATTTCAATAGGTCAATAAATTTGTTACTTGCTTCAACCGTTTCTAATTCAAATCCAATCATTCCACTAAAATCCTTCATCTGTTTCTTTGCAATCTCATGACCAGGATGAGATTTTAATCCAGGATATATAACATTTCTAACTTTTGGATGCTGTTCTAAAAATTGAGCCAGTTTCATAGCATTTGATGAGTGACGTTTCATTCTTAGATTTAGAGTTTTAATACCTCGTAAAATTAGCCATGCATTAAAAGGACTTAATACAGGACCTTGCATTGAATGCCAAAAAAATCGAATATCTTGAATCTCACTTTTAGGGCCAATTATAGCTCCTCCTAGACAATCTCCATGACCATTAATATATTTTGTAAGACTTTCAACAACAAGATCAGCACCCAATTCGAGAGGACATTGAAGTGCAGGAGAAGCAAATGTATTATCTACTATACATTTGCCATTAACTTCATGAATTAAATTCACACAAGCTTCAATATCTATAATATCAATAGATGGATTTGCTGGTGATTCTAAAAAAATAAATTTCGTATTTTCATCAATATTTTTCTTTACTTCTGCTAAGTTACAGAGATTAGCTATTCTACAATCAAATCCCATTTGAGGGTATAATTTTGTAAGAATTCTGTATATATCAACATATTGACTAGTATGAATGATAATATTAGGAACCTCTTTAGATTTAGATTCTAGAAGCAACTTTTTAAATTTATTTGGGCGAATACGTTCTATTCGTTGCTGCAAAACACTTGAACAGGCTAGATGAACAGCAGCCATACCAGATGCTACAGAGATCGCGCTTTCTCCTTTATGTAAAGTTGCTAATTTATAATCTAGAGCATAAACTGTAGGATTTTCCATCCTTGAATAGTGATAATGATTTTTCGATAATTCACTAAAAGAAGAATAAGTATATGATTTTGTAGCATAAATAGGCGTTCGGATACTATGTGAAGTTTCAGGATAAGGATCCTCACCAGCACGAATCAGCTGAGTATCAAATTTTAATTTCTTCCATTCATCTTGATTCTCTTTTAATTTCTCCTGAAAGGTTTTTTTAATTTCTGGCATAAGTTTCACTTTATCTCTTTAATTTAATATATAATATCTGACATAACTTTTCAATATTGAATATTTAGATAAAGTTTTTTACATATTTGAAATTATAAAAAAGAATATTATAATTACTTCAAACTATTAAAAAATGACGCTTGAAGAAAGTATTAAAGATGCAATTATAGAATGGGACGAAGAGGGTTTAAAAGAGATATGTCGTTCGGCATTGGAAAAAAATGAAGCTTCTGCAGTTGATATATTAAAAATAATTGGAACTGTCATGCAATACATAGGTAAGCAATTTGAGGAGGAAGAAATATTTTTACCAGATTTAGTTGGTTCAGCAAATGTTGTCAAAAATACAATTGATGATATATTAGACCCTGCAATTAAAGAATCTGGGCAAAACAAAGAAACAGCTGGAAAAGTGGTTATAGGCACAGTAGAAAGTGATGTGCACAGTATTGGAAAAGACCTTGTAGGGAGTTTTCTTTTTTCAAATGGATTTGAAGTTTTCAATTTGGGAGTGGAAGTTCCTGCGGCACAATTTGTAGAAAAAGCAGAAGAAGTGAATGCTGATGTGATTGGACTTTCATCATTATTAACCATGTCTATGGATTTCCAACGACAAGTTATAGATGAATTAAAAAACAGAGGGTTAAGAGAAAAATATAAAGTAGTTGTTGGTGGAGCCCCTACATCAGAAGAATGGGCTGATCAGATTGGTGCAGATGGATGGGCAGATGATGCTATAGAAGCAGTTAAACTGATAAAAAAATTAATCAAATAGAGATGAAAAAAATGAGATTAAAGAAAATAGAAGTATTTTCCAATGATGAACTTGAAGCAATTCATTCTGCTTCAATGCAATTACTCTCAGACGTTGGAATTAAAATAGATGCTCAAGATACTCGAAATATATTAAAAGAACATGGTGCAATTGTATCTGAGAATTCAGTTTTTGTAAAATTTCCCGAATCTATGATAAAGGACAAGCTAAAGACAGTTCCAGACTCATTTAAATTATATGGTCCAGATGGGAAATTTAATTTTGAAGTTAATACAAAAAACACTCAATTTGCCACTATAGGCACACCCGTTAAAATCAAGGATGAATCAAGAAGATCAGGTGTAAGAAAAACTGTATTGGCTGATACAATTCAGCAAATAAAAATTGTTGATAGTTTAGAAAACATTAACTGCAGTCATGTTGATGTTTGGCCAAATGATATCCCATATATCACAATTCATTCTGAATGTATTTACCAATGGGTAAAAAATACTAAAAAGCCTTATGGTTTAGGGTGTCTAGGAAGATTAGCTTCACAGGATATGATGAATATGGCATCTATCATTGTAGGTGGTGATGAGGAACTTATTAAAAAGCCAAGATTTGTTGGTTTTATGAATCCTACTAGCCCTCTGCACCTTCCTAAATTAATGACTAATGGATTTGCAGTTTTTACAAAATATAAACAACCAACGATTATAGCTCCTGAGGCTTTAGCGGGAGCATCATCACCAGTTACACTTGCAGGTTTATTAACCCAAACTAATGCGGAAATAGTTGGGAGTGCCGTGCTATCTCAAGTTCTTAACCCTGGAGCCCCTATCTTTTTTGGAACGGTCTCACACGTTACAGATATGAGAACAGGAAACTCTGCAATGGGTTCTGTGGAAATGGGTTTAATTACTGCTGGTATTGCCCAACTTGCAAGATTTTATAACATCCCCTCACGAGGTCCTGGTGCAGGAACTGATTCAAAATTACTAGATTTACAAAATGGATATGAAAGGTTACAAACTCTTATGTTAGCTGCTCAGGCAGGAGTTAATTACATTACCTGTGCTGGCACATATGAAGCCACTTTAGTAGAAGCCCTAGAACTCCTTGTAATTGACGATGATCTAGTGGGTATGGTTAAAAGAGCCATAGAAGGAATAACTGTTAATGAAGATACTATTGGATTTGACGTTATAAAGAAGGTAGCAACTAGTGAAATAAAAGGAGTTAATTTCCTTGCAGAAAACCATACAAGAAAACATATGAAATCTGAATTATATATGCCTCGGTTAGCGAATAGAGCAAGAAGAACAACTTGGCTTAAAAAAGGTGGAAAAGATATAGTCCAGATGGCGCGAGAAAAAGTTGATCAAATTCTAAAAGATCATCAACCAAATGATTTGGACAATCAAATGGAGGAAGAATTGAAAAATTATATGAAAGTAGTTGCCGAAAGGTCCTTTGATGATTATCGACAAGCTGAGGGATTAATGGTTGATAGTGTGATTTTGCCTGATGGTATTGAAATACGAGATAATAAATGATTTTAACTATAAATTTAATCTGTTTAATTTTTAACAATACCATATCTAAAAATTTAGTTATCTTATATTTTCCTTAAATTTTTGAAAGATTTCCACTAAGTTCACCCTCAGCATTAGATAAACTGTAATCACTGTGAAAAATAATGTAATTATGCTAAAAATCCAATTTTCACCTCCAAGAAAAATACAAATATTAATCAAATTGTAGGCAAATATAAGCATTAAACCAAGTTTCCCGAACCATATCCAAAAAATTGTCTTTTTTACATCATATTTTATTAAGCCCAAAGGTACAGTTATCATATCATCATTTAAAGGAGTAAGTCCAAAAAGAAAAATAAGAAATGGAGCGACTTTTGGGTGATTTACTAAGTATTGTTGATACTTTTTTAAATTTTCACTTCTCTCTATTGAAATCAGTTCAGAAGTTCCCCTCCCCACTAAATACCCTCCCATCTCTCCAACTAGACATCCTAATGAGGCTATTAATCCGACTAATAAGGGAATAAGTAAATTTAATTCTCTAAAAGGTTGAGCGCTAAAACATACTACGAAAGTGTATGGAGTAGGAACCGGAAGGAGATTTCCAATCAAACAGACTAGAAACGTAATTAGAAGACCAGAACCTAAATCTTGAAATTGTGGATACCTTGAAATATTTTCTATCGCTTCTCTATGAGAAGAATTTACTAAAAGATCTAACGATAGAATTGTTAAAATAATAATTATAATAACAAAGATATAATCAATTTTTTTCAGTTCCAATCTAAATTGCACTTTTTTAATGATGAATTAGGTAAAAGATTTAGAATTATATATTTAATCATTTAAATACAAATTAAGGCATTGAAAGGACTATAAAAAGAATCGATAATACAACACTCACAGAAAGTATTACCATAAGCACCAGACCGAGAATTTTTCTTTTCCTTTTTCTTTTTTTTGAGGTAGATATACGCTGTGGCGTTGGCCTCCGTCTAACATGGGACATTATTTTCTATCACACCAGAGATAAGGTTGGAATTAATTATTATTTCTCTCAGACTTTTGTAGAAGTTCAGTTAAAACAACATTATTATAAGAAAAAAGCATTCTTGGGATATAATCTTCTGCTAAATATGGACCATCATCAATTTCTTCTTTTAACGGATAGAGTTTTTTCTCCTTAATTACAGATCCTAAATAATTTCTATCATATTCTTTATAGCCAAATATTTTATTCTTCACAATAACCATTTTTCGTTCATATCCTTCTGGAACTCCTGCTTTTTCTAATAGTAATAATATTTTTTCTCTAGATAAGGATTCTATCAATTCTAAATCTTCAGCAGTTTCTTTATATACGGGGCCGGTTTGGGCATCTAGATAATCAGGTTCTTCTTCAATCTTAGTTGCTACTTTAAAACCCAGAGTTTCATTACCCTCATCAACAGCTGAAATTTTAAAACCGATTCCATACCTATCTCTAATACTTGGTGCTAATTTGGCAGCAATAAATTTCATTCGCGTAGTTGTGTTGTTTCCATGCCAAATCCAGACTCTGTATCGAGATGGATCAACAAAAAGGAGTACGAAATCTGGATCCAGTAATTCAGATATCTCAATATCTTCTTCTAACTCTAATTCTTGGAACTCATTCAATTGATCATTGTATTGGAAAACTATTATTTTCTCTTTTTCAAACTCTGGTAACTCTTCTTCTGGCATTTTACTAATCAAATGGTTTTCAATATATAATACTATATAATCTTACTCCTATATTATTATTTTGATAATCACAAATAAAAAGTGCGGGAAGGGAGATTTGAACTCCCGAACTCCTACGAGAATGGGTTCTGAGCCCATCGCCTTTGACCAAACTTGGCAATTCCCGCAATATTATGTAATTTTATACAAATAACTTATTTTTTTAAATAATAATTATTTAAAATTCCTAAAAATTTTAATGATTACTTTAAAATCGCATACCTTCAAAGAAATATGGAAGAGCTCTTTAGTAAAATTCAGATGCTTAAAACAAGTGAAGTTAAAAAATTTATTGACGAGAGATTATTGGAATTTGCCGAGATCAAAAACGAGCCAATGAATTTGATTTTTAAAGAATTGTGTTTTTGCATTATGACTGCTAATTGTAGTGCTACCAAATGTATTGAAATTCATGAAAACATAAGGGATGGATTTCTTATACTTAATGAAACAGAATTAGCCGAAAAGTTTAAGGATTTTGGGTATAGATTCCCAAATATAAGATCCAAGTATATATTTCAAGCAAGAGATAAAATGTCTGATTTAGATGCAGTTATTAAATCAGGCAATAAATGTAATGATTTAAGAGAATGGATTGTTAAAAATATAAAAGGAATAGGGTATAAAGAAGCGAGTCATTTCCTAAGAAATATAGGCTATATTGATTATGCAATTATTGATTTTCATATTATTGATGTTTTAGTTAAATATAATTATATTCAGAAACCAAAATCATTAACCAAAACAAAATATTTAGAAATCGAAAACGTTTTAAAGAATTTAGCAAATAACTTGAATCTGAATTTAGCTGAACTTGATCTTTATTTATGGTATTTAGAAACAGGAAAGATTCTTAAATGAATTGAGTTTTAACCTATTAATTTCTCAATTGTATTCATAAAATAATAATTATCGTGAAAGATAAATTTCACGAATAAAAAAATAATTATAAGAAACTTAAAGTTGGTAAAGATAGATTTAGAATCGAGAAAAGTTCTTAAATAGTAAAGTTATTTACAAATCAATTTAAGAATAAAAACAATAAGGGAAATAATATGGATCCTACTTGCCATAAATGTAATAGCTTAAACTTTTGCATCATAGGGAAAGAAAACAAAAATTTAGGAAATTGTCCTATGATTTTGAGTCCTGAGGTCAAAGAAGAAGCATTAAAAATTTATAAAACAAATGAAATCATAAAAAGAACTACAAAAGTAGCTTCTATCATAGAAGCATCCGGTTATATTCATTGGCCTCGGTTAAAAGATACTATAGAATTTGCAAAAGGAATGGAATATAATAAAATTGGATTAGCATTTTGTGTTGGTTTGCGAAATGAAGCAAAAAAAACGGCAGAAATCTTAAACAATTATGGTTTTGAAGTTTGTTCTGTGTGCTGTAAAAATGGGAGTATTAAAAAGACCGATCTGGAAGTTCCTGAAGAATACACAATTTTCTCGAAAACAGGATATCGTCTCGGATTTGTTTCTTGTAATCCTGTTGCTCAAGCATTACTTTTAAATAAAGCAGAAACAGATATGAATTTGATAATTGGTTTATGCGTTGGGCATGATATTACTTTTACCCAACTCTCAAATGCTCCAGTTAGTACTTTAATTGCAAAAGACAGATCAAATCCCCATAATCCTGCCGCCGTTTTATATACATCCTATGGAGATTCTTATTTTACAAAAGACCTGAGAATGAAAAAGTAATAAAAAGAATTCTAAAAGACTATATTTTAGATCTTTTGAATAATTAAGTAAATTTAAATATTAAAGCATGAAATTGAACATTAAGAATTAATAAGAAAAAGAAGTGATTTATAGTAAGATATCCAAATAAAGTTATTGAATTGATTAATCAGCTTCCAGAACAACACTCTGGCTTAATAAAACTAATTAAAAAAAATTACAAAAGAATAGATTTTGATAAATTAAAACCTTTTAATTCTGAAATTGAGTTAATTGAAATACAAACTTTTTATATACAAATTATTTCTGATATTCTTTTATCAAATAAGGAAACGACAGAATTAGTATTGGTTTTAAGTATTATAAATACTGATATTGAGACTAATATTAATAAAAGAAATCTTGTAACTTCTTATAAACTGCCAAATATTGAGAGTAGCTTTAAAGAATTATTAGAAACTGGAATAATAAAACAAAGAAAAGCTAAAGATCTAATATACGATTTTCCGTTTCCCTTGATAAAAGAAATGCTTGGAACTCTTACAGAGGATAAACACCATGAAATTGCTCTAAAATATTATGAAGCAAAAAGAAAAATCACTCTTTATGATAAAATTGAGATTCTTTATCATAAAGTAAAAATAAATCCCTCTAAAGAATCTGTTGATGAATTCCTAACAATTGCAAATAATATAGAGCAATTCGATGAGACTCATAATAGATTAATTGATATTGCTGAAGAATTATTTGTACTTGAGGATAAATACAAAGCACCAATCTTAATTGTGCTTGGAAATTTATTATCTGTCTTAGGAAGTTCTGAAACTGCAGAGAAAATCTATCTCAATGCTCTAGATATTTATAAAAATCTCGCAAAAAAGTACTATAAAATATATTTACCGTATATCGCTGCAACTCAAAAAAGCCTTGGAACCTTATATATAGACTCAAAACGTTTCGATGAGGCTGAAAATATATATAATGATGCTTTAGATTCATATAAAGAGTTACAACGACATTATTATGATGCACACTCACCTGATTTTCATTCAAAAGAATATAGTGATGGTGAAAAATCTTATCTTGATGATTTAAAAGGATATAATGAGCTACTAAAGAGATATTATGATATATATCTACCCAAGGCACCTCCTATGACGAATGAATATGGAAAAGGTGGAATCGATTTAGATTTAATTGAAGATATTCAAGATGGGACTGTAGATTCTATAGAAAATTACAAGAAATTAGCAAAAATAACTTATGATATGTATTTACTTGACATAGCGAAAACTCATAGTAATCTTGGACTCACTTATAGTGAATTGATGAGATATGAAGAGGCAGAAAAGATGCACCTTGAAGCATTGAAGATTAAGAGAAGTATTGCGGATCATTATCCCGATCAAGTATTGCCAGAATTAGTTTTAACTTTATTAGATCTTGGTGATTTATATGCTAGTTTAAATAGATTTGATGAAGCTGTACCATATTTCAATGAAGCATTAGAAATTTCTTCTCAATTAGCTTTGGAAAATCCAGATGTATATATGTATAATAATGCGATTATCCAGAATTCCCTTGGAACCTTATATACCAGATTACAAAAATTTGAGGATGCAGAAAAAATGTATCTCGAGGCTCTAAGAATTTTTAAGAACTATGCAAAAATAGACCCTAAAAGCTATAAATTTAATGTTTCTGAAGTTCAGAACAATCTTGGCTATTTATTTTTAACCATTAAAAATTTCGAAAAAGCAGAATACTATCTTAATAAAGCATTGAAAAAGAATCCAACAAATAGTGAAATTTTATATAATATTGCATCTCTTGAAGCACTTAGGGATAATAAAGCAAGAACGTTAGAGATTCTGGCAGAAATAATAATCCTTGATGAGGACTATATCGAAAGAATATTAAAGGATGAAAAGTTTGATGCAATTAAGAATTCAAAAGAATTTAAAGAATTAATAGGCGAATAAAATGCCACAAATATCATTAAAAAAATCTCGAAACTAAATTTCGAAATAAACCTATTGTAGAGTGTTAACAATTTTAAATTTATTTTAATTCTAATTTACTTTCACAGTAAGGGCAGTGGAGTGGGAGTTCTTCATTACAAGTTTCCAATTCT
>JBHLRA010000100.1:0-10965 GCA_048883045.1 Candidatus Thorarchaeota archaeon
TTCGAAAACTCAATTCTTTCTTTTATTCCGAAAAATATTAAGAGAATGGCACCAATAGCTATGATGACTACCATAATAACAGCTGCAAGAGCATAATTTGATAGATATAATGGGTCATCTAATTTTGGTATAAAAAGTGTAGGTATTATTGAAGCGAAAATTAGACCAATAACCGTAAAAATTTGTTTAATTGCGTTAGATTTTGCTCTATCTTGTAAATTTAAGAACATCTCAGGGAATAGTGAAGCATAATTTAAATCAAAGGCAGTATACGTAATATCAAAAAGAATTACCATAATTAGCATATAAATGAAAGAATTAGTATTTGAATTTACTGGAGGTGTAAACAATAATATAATTATTAAGCATAGGGGACCAATTGCTGCAATTATGTATGGTTTTCTTCTCCCAAATCTGGTTTTGGTTCTGTCGGATAAAGCACCTAACAATGGATCATTAATAGCATTCCATATTGACCAGATAATAAATACAAAGGTTATTAAGTTAACATCGATTCCTACTACCGCGAAATAAAATGTAAATACATACATATTAAATAACTGTAGGGAAATTGTGTCCGAAAATTGCCCTATACCATATCCTACTGCCTGTTTTAATGAAAATTTTAATTGTTTTTCGCTCATTTTTTCAAAGAAATTGATAATTTATAATATGATTAAGTTGATTGAAGAACTATTTATAGATTTATATAAGATTAGATTTTAAATTAGATTGAGATATTCATGATTTATTTTAAATTCTAAATTATGTTTAAATAGTTATTTTTAAAAAGGTTGAAATTGATGTCTGAGAATATAATTGAGCAAATTATTGAAGCAACTTTTAAAGGAGAATATAAATTAATAGGGCGTTTAGTACGAAAGGCACGAAGAAAAGGTTCTTCTAATGAGGTTATTATAAACGCGTTATCTACTGGTTTAATAAAAGTAAGTGACAAATATAAAGTAGAAGGGATGTACTTAGATGATATTATTAAATCTGCAGGAACTTTTGAAGCAGGATATCAATCATTGGGCTTACAAGATGAATCAAAAGCACCTGAAGAGAGAATTGTATTAGGAGTATTGGGTGGTCCTTGGACAATTGGAACAAATATAGTAGCTGCTAATTTAAAGGCTCATGGTTTTGAAGTCATTGATGCAGGTTCTGATATATCCCCTGAAAAAATAGCTGAAACTGTAAAAAAATCAAATGCAAAATTAGTGGCATCTGCAATATATTTGATGCAATCAGTAAAGGAATTAGAAAAGTTAGAGACAGAATTATGGAAACAGGGAGTTCGTCATAAAATTCGTACAATCTTAAGTGGTCCCGCAAGTTCAAAAAAGATTGCAGAAAAACTAAATTTTGATGCTTATGTAAAGGATGTAAAAGAATTGATAAATTGTGTGAAGGCATTTTCTGAAGATCTTAAATCAGAAATGAGTTCATATGATAGAGTGATGACTTCTGTGAAGCATTTAGAGCCCGATAGAGTACCATTCATGCCATTTGCTCAGACATTTACAGCTAAATTTGCAGGTATTCCTTTTTCTGTCTATGTTAGTAAAGCAGAAAAATTTGTGGAGGGGCAGATGACGGCTTATAATGCTTTAGGATGGGATGCTCTTTGTTTTTCTTCCGATGTCGGAATGTATGCTGAAGCACTTGGAGCGAAAGTGGAATTTCCTTATGATGACGTTCCTAGAATCGTAAAACCTGTCCTCAACCATAATTCTATGTATAATGATTTTAAAAGCCTTCAGATTCCAAATCCAATGAAATCTGGAAGATTAACAGAGTCAATTAGAGCAATAGAGTTATGTAAAAAAGAAATACAAGAGGATGTACCATTAATAGGATGGACAGAAGGTCCCTTTCAAGGAGTAACATTATTAGCAGGGGGTGATCCAATGCAGTTTTTCTATGTTTTAGAACATCCTGATGAATTTAAAGAGATTTTAGATTGGTATGCTGATTTTGAAATCGAAGTTGCACAATCTATGTATGAAGCTGGTGCTGACATAATTGGGGTTGGAGAAACTGCAGCTTATTTTATGTCTCCAAATTTTTTCGAAGATTTTTGTCTAAAACCAGAAAAAAAAGTCTGCGATGCAATTAAAAAATTGAATATGATTCCGCTTATCCATTGTTGTGGCTATGTTCCACAATGTATACATTTCGCAAAAGAAACGAATTCTGGTGGGGCTATCCAATTTGATTACCAAGTTGATCTAGAATGGGCAAAAGGCTTAATTGGAAAAGAAGTAACAATCATGGGTAATCTTAATTATAATAAAATACTTTCCATTACTCCTCAACAAGTCTATGAAGATTGTACTAAACATATTAAAATAGCTGCACAAGAAGGAGGATATTGGTTGGCTTTTGGATGCGAAATACCTCGCGATTTACCCCTAGAAAATCTTAGAGCAATTTTACGAGCAACAAAAACAGCAGGCAAGTATCCAATCCAAAAATAATAATATTTTACCGTTTTTATCTTACCGGGACCATTTTTATATGAAAGATATAAATATTTAAAGTCTCATTAGTAAGTTATAAAAACATTTTTACAAACTTAAGGATGATTATGCCTGTTTATAAAAAAATTGGGGAATTCCTTGAATTTATCAATATTAGCAACGAAAAATTCACACTTTTTGAATGGAAACCACCAAGATCTATGAGACGATTCGATTTAGATTTAAATATTGTCAAGGAAAATCCAACTTCTGATATTTTTTTCCATAAAGATAAGGGAAATATGAAAATTGTGTATATAAGAAGTCATGATCTCCTCTATACAGTAGGAGCAAGTCCAAAAGTTCAATATCAGTTACTTGAAGCATTATTAGAATATATAGATTTAAAATTTAATGAAATGTATGATGTGAAAGTAATATTATCATATGGAGATTTTTCTCCAGGTCTTTTTAATGGATTTAATGGTCAGATTGAGAATATCATAAAAAATTTCGCAGATTTTGATTTAGTTAAAAGAATTCAAGTAGAATGCAGAGCCTGTAATGCGGTTCTCCCTCTGTTTGTAAAAAGAAGCGTTATTGAGAATGCTGAGAGTCATCCAGTACCAATTGTTTATAATCATAAAGGGCATGCCATCCTCTGCTTTATTGATCGAAATTATCAACATAGAGGAGTCGAACTGGTAAATATTACTGGATAGTACCAACCAAAATCCTAACTGATAAGAAAGCGCTCTTAAATCCTCAATAATATATTTTAAAAGGATAATAAAAATATTATATATATGGAAGAAAATCAGAATTCCGATGATGATTCTATTTTTTTTGAAGAAATTGTAAAAAAAACTAAAACAGGCATCACTTTTCCAAAAAATCTAAGGGATTTGTTATTTGAGGAAGAAACTGATGTGTTTTTCAGATTAGTTGTTCCTAATGAAAAAGATAAAATAATTCTGGAATTTTTATCTGAGGAACAAGTTAAAGAGCTTTCTGAGAAATTAAAGGTGAAAAAATCAAAAAAAGATATACAACAAATAGTTCCAAGTGAACAGAGAACTTCGAAAGCTAAAAAAGCAGGGGGTCCAAGCCCCGCATGGGGAGAATATTTTGTTTATGATTTTGAAGCCAAGGATAAAGTAATGCCAATTCTTGAATCAGCATTTTATAAATTTGCGGAAAAACCTCTCAATTTAGAGGATGCTATGGGACGTGTAAAATATGCGCTTGTATCATTTCTTTCCTCAACGAAGACAGAAAATGCAAAACTATATTTTGCAATTGAGAAATTCTTAATTGATATAATTGAACATTTTCACCAACCTAATCTACTTGATTGGATTTTCGAAAAGATTATCCCTAATATAGAGAGCAAATTTCTTTATGAGCAAGCTCTTTTAGAATTAGTCGAGGCGAGTCTAAAATTTAAAAGATGGGAGAAAGCTGAAATATATATCTTCTATATTTTAAAGAATATTGATGGTTATTCTAAATCTGAAATGTACAATATTATGAACAGCTTTAAACAGTTGGTTAAAAAAATCAAATTTGTTGAAAGATCAGATAAAATTGACATTTTACTTAAAGAAAAACTAATGGAGTATGGCCAAGGGGTAGATGATGTAGATTATAAAATCCAAATAATCGAGTTCTTAGAAGATTTAAAGTACATCGAATTAGCTTATGATTTAGCTAAGAAAGTTCAAGTAAATTTACCTCCAGATAGTATGAAAATTGAGGATATTCGGAAATTAGTCCGAAGATTACATATTACTCCTATTAGTGAAAATAAACCAAAATCTAGTATGGATTTTGAAGAAGATAATGTATCCGAAGAAGATCATGAGATAAATTAATCTTCTTTTGTTCCTTTATCTTCTTCTAGAGATTGTCGAAGTTCTTTTTCAACTCTTTTCCTTTCTTCTTCTTGAATCTTTTGCTGCTTTTGTTCAATTGATTTTTGCTTTAGTTCTAATTCAACTTGCGATAACTCTTTTTCTCGCTCAATTAATTCTTCTTTTAACTTTAAAGCTTTTTCTCTCTCTAGAATCTCTTTTTCTTCTAATTCTTTCTCCTTTTCCTCTAATTCAATTTTCTTCTTTTTGATTTCTAAGTCTTTCTTTTTCAGTTCAATTTCTTTATCAATTATTTCTTCCTCTTTCTTCTTAAGTTTTTTTGGAAGCTTTTTTTCTGCGATTTCTCCAATCTCACTTTTTTTTTCCAAAATTTCTTCTTTAAGCTTAAGAACTTCTTCTTTCTTTTGGATTACTTTTTCTTCAATCTCCTTTTCTTTTTCTTCTAATTCTAGTTTTCTTTTCTTTATCTCTAATTCCTTTTTCTTTAACTCAAATTCTTTATCCAAAATTTCTGATTCTTCTTTTTCTAGGATTTCTTCTTTTTCTTCTCCAATAGTAGATTCAGAGGGTTCAATTTCCTCTTTTAAGGTTTCAGTCTTAATACTATCTTCCTCCACTATTTCTCCAATTTTATCAACAGAGACAATAGATTTTAAGATTTGATCAATCAAATTCTTAATTTCCTCATTTTCTGGAATATCAGCAATTTCTTTTGCATAATCAGTTAAAATTTTCGTCATCATTTTTGGACATCCCTCACCAATAGACTTCAAGGCTTGAACCGCTTTCTCTATAACGAAATCTTTTTTATCAGTTAATTTGTTTAATATTGTTTTAATTAGAGACTCATCTTCAATACATGCATCTCCACCAGCCATATAGATTAACATTTGCAACGCGGCTTCACGAACATTAGGATCTTCCGATTTTATCAATTCTTCACTATATGGAAGAAAGAGATCACTTTCTTCCTCACAAATTGTTTTTAATAGCAGTAAAAAAGTATATCGCAAAACAGAATCTTTTTTCGATAAATTTTCTAATAATGAGGGAATATCTATAACAAGGTTTTCAATTAAAAATCTTAACACTGTCCGCCCACCATGCAAAGTCATTAAAGTTTCTATAATATTTTCTAGCCTATTTAAATAATCAACTTCTGAGGAATCTCCAAGGTAAAGGGCAATAATATTTACAGCATCATCAAATCTTCCATCTTTAACAAAATCTTTGATTTGATTAATTTCTACACCCACTTTCTCACTATCATTCATTCAAATCACCTTTTTAAACACTTATTCAACCCATATTATATAAAATTCGTTATAAATTCGAGTTATGAAATTAAGAATTAATCGTAAATCTCTATATCTTAACACTGATTTTTCTCCTTCTTCAGTGTAATTATTTGTTAAGAGACTTACATATAAAACTATTTCTAAATTTTGATTTTCATCTTCATTTAAATTAATTTGTTTACAATACTGTGTTAAAGCGTTAAGATCTTCCCAGAAAGTATTCCAAAAATACTTATCTGCTTTAGAATTATCAACAGAAGGTACTTTTGAAATTTGAGTAAGTACATCATAAGGTACTTTGAGTGTTATTTCTACTTGTTTTGATGGGATATAATTTAATTTAACTTCAGGAAAATAAATCCCTGCATAGAGTTTACATACACCGTTCAATAACTCAAGACTTGCGATATTCTCCCTACTAGCATTACACAGAACATATTTTTCTTTCAGAAAAACAATATGAATTCGATCTTCAAATTTAAATAAGAGATAATTCTCTGTTTTAAGGTAATCAAAGTTTTCATCTCTATTGTGAATCCTATCATCAAAAATCTTAAATACATCCCCCCATTTATTAAGAGAAATGAATTTATTCAATTTGCGATAATCTCCATGAAAGAAAACATCTAAAAAATCAATTAAATATAAGTAACTATCATATGGACGATAAATTACAGTTTTATTTCTGAAAAATCTTTCAACAACTCCTTTATGGACACTATAACAAAATTTTGGTAAATCATCTAGAGTTAGACCACTTTTAATTCTGAGTTTTAACAAATGTCTTCTCGAACACTTTGGTTGTAAAGTACATGAAATTCGATCTACTTGACACTGCTCAAAACAAAGCTTATCTATAGTGTCCCGCAATAATTCAATTAATTCTGATTTATTTTTTGTATCTGATTCTTTGTTTAAATACTTTAGAATATGATCTGGTTGGAGGGGCATTTCGATTGTTTTTAACTTACTATTCTATCTATATTATTCTATATAATAGAAATAAATAACTCTATTATTTTTTATTATTTAACTCAAATATTTTATAAGGCGTGTGGAATAGACATATATTTAATTATAAAAAAATATTAATTACCATTTCTTCTTTTGTTATAATAATAAACATGTCCAATCATTTCAATTCGGTATAATAGAATATGTTAAGACAGATACATATTTTCTTTAATGGAAATCTTATATATGTAAAAGATTATGCTATAGCTTTTGGAAGTGAGGAATTAAATAATGTAAAAAAAATCATACAAAAGTATATAGATATGCCAATGCCGGGGAGAACGTTTCATCGGAATCTAACAGATTTTCAAATTTTCCATCGAGCATATAGTAATTTGTATTTTTTATTCATAGCAGACATAATCGACTCACTTCAATATATTGACCCTTTAATAATAAAAACAATTGATAAATTTAAAGAATTATTTCCCAATCCCAAAAATCTACAGGAATCCATTCCTGAAAAAGAAGATTTTCTCAACTTCTTAAATCAAATTCAAAGAGATCTTCATTCCAAAATCGCATTAATAGGACCATCTAATTCAGGAAAAACTACATTATTTAATATGCTAAAAAGTGGTGATGAAAAAACAATTATGGAAGTTGCAAAATCAGTAAATTTTGAGATAGATGGTATAAGATTCGATTTATGGGATTTCCAATTAAAAGATAATTTCTCATTACTATGGTCAAAATTCATCAAAGGATCAGATTTAGTTATTCTTCTTTTCAATCTAGCTAACTATAATTTAAAAATGATCAATCATTTCTTAAATCTTCAGAAAAGGGAAAGTCCTTATTCCAAACTATTAATTATAGGAAATAAAAGAGATTTAGTTGAGGATTCTGATTTAAGAAGAATAAAAAATGAACTAAATATTCCCGATTTTAGGGAAATCTCTTTAAACAGTATTGATGCAAGATCACAAATTCTTGATTATATTGTAGAGAGTCTTGGGTTAAAAGAAAAAAAACCAGCTGATTTTGAAAAATTAACGAAAGAGGCAGAGAATTTAGTTCTGGAAGGAAAAAATGTTCAAGCTTTAGCAAAATATAAAGAATTGATAACTTTAACCGAAACTTATCACGATATCATGGCTACTAAAACAATTGAACAAAAAATAACAGAACTGAATAATAAAATCCAAAAACAATCTGAAAGAAGGAGGGAATCCGAAATAAAAAAGGATTTCGAGATAACAAAACCTTTATTATTTTCAAGGAAAATTACTGTAAAACCACTTCCTCATAAAGGAGCAGACGCTGAAACTCCATCAACCGAACAAGAGATTAAGGAGGAACCATTACCATTGGCTCCCAAAAAACCTACTGGATTAGTATCTTTTCAACAATTAGATAAAGAAATTGATATGAAACCCCTTAAAATTCCAAAATCTTCTCTAAAAATCACAAAGAAAGTTTCTATACCTCAGGAAATTGAAAAAGAAATTTCCCCTATAAAATTTGAGAGCACAGAAAAACCTAAAGCGAAAATGCCAATGGAGATATTTGGAGAATATGAAGATATAAAAAAAGAAATAAAGAAACCCCTTGTTATCGATTTTACAAAAGAATTACAAAAAATGATAATTAGTAGAGGAAGTTCTCTTAGTCTTAATCTATGTGAAAATTTGATTTTAGAATTAGGAAAATCTTTAGGCAGACCTATAACAATCGATGATTTAGAAATGGCCGCAGAGTTCTTTGTTAAACAAGAACAAGTAACCTAAATTAATTTAATACTTATTTTAACTATTGAACATCGTTTAGTTAGTTCAATAAAAGTTCATAACACACTTCTTTTAAAGCAATTATAAATTCAAATAACTAATAGTATTTTTACTAATTAATTTAAGTAAATTAAAATCAAAAGAGTTATCAAAAGTGAACAGAAATATGAGTGTAATTACAGAACTTACAGAATATTTTAATGAACTCCAGAGATTGTCTTATATTACAAATCTGCTCGAATGGGACCAGCAGGTTAATATGATGGCTTATAAATCTGTTGAGGGCAGATCAGAGCAACGAGCACTTATTAAAAAACTTTTACATAAAAGATTAACCTCAGATAAAGCAGGAAAATTGATAGCTGAAGCAGAAAAACTAAAGGATCTGAATGATATTGATGCTGCCATGTTGCGGGAAGCAAAAAGAGCACATGAACAAGAAATTAAATTACCAGAAGAATTAGTTATAGAAATTGAAAAAACTCGTGTATTAGCACAACAAAAATGGCAAGAAGCAAGACAAAAAAGCGATTTTAAATTATTCGAACCTTTATTAAAAAAAACAGTTGAATTACAGAGAGAACAAGCAACTAGACTTGAAACTCATCCCGATCTATACTCTACTTTGATTGATCTATTTGAACCTGGGGCAACATATGATTGGATTGCTAATGTTTTTAAACCTATAAAACCCAAACTAACAGATTTTGTTAAAAAGTTAAATACATCTTCAAATAAACCCGACGATTCTATATTACTAAAACATTATGATGAAGATAAACAATATAAATTAAGTCGTGAAATTCTTGAAAAAATAGGCTTTGATTTTGGATTCGGCCGTCAAGATAAGGTAACTCATCCATTTACAGCATCACTTGCCTCTCTAGACGTAAGAATCACTACAAGAACAACTGAACCTTTTCCGGATTGCATTACTAGTACAATTCACGAGTGTGGTCATGCACTTTACGAGATGGGAAGCAAAAAGGAACTTCACGATACAATTTTATGTGGAGGTCAATCATTAGGAATTCATGAATCTCAATCAAGAATGTTGGAAAATATCGTCGGAAGGAGTAAGGGATTTTGGCAGTATTGGTATCCAACTTTCCAAAAATATTTTCCAGAAAATTTAAAAGATTATCCGTTGGAAGAATTTTATAGAGCTATTAACGTTGTCCAACCGTCTTTTATAAGAGTAAATGCAGATGAAGTAACATATGGTTTGCATATAATTTTAAGATTTGAGATCGAAAAAGACTTAATTGAGGACAAAATTCAAGTGAATGAATTACCAGAAATATGGAACTCAAAAATGGAGGATTTATTAGGGATTGTACCTCCCAATGATAAAGAAGGTGTTTTGCAAGATGTACATTGGAGTAGCGGGTATATGGGATACTTCCCAACATACTTTTTAGGAAGTTTATATGCTTCTCAAATCTATAATGATGCATTGAAAAAGTTGCCGAATTTAGGTGATGATTATAAAAATGGTGAATTTTCTAATTTAATGAATTACCTTCGAGAAAATATTCATCAGCATGGATCAATTTATAGAGCTAGCGATTTAATAAAACGAGTTACAGGAGAAGGTCTAAATTCAGATCATTTTATGAAATATATTGAAGAGAAGTTTTATCCTATTTATGGATTATAATTATCCTTATTCTTACTAATTTAACTTTTTTTTTCTTATTCTATATGAGAAATACTTTAATTTTACCAACATATTTTATTTTTAATTCAAATTAAAAAAAAAAAGAATATGATATGCTCTTACAAATAAAAAAGTTTTCAGAAAAATTATTACTTCCTTTAGGTAGAAAATTAATAGGAATACCTGCGAATTATTTTACGTTATTTGGCTTAATTAGCGCTATCATAACGTTTTTTGGTTTTATTTTTAATTCTTTAGTAATAATTATTGTTTTTCTTTTTGTAACAGAGTTTTTTGATCAATTAGATGGAGTAGTAGCTCGTCTTCAAGGTCCAACAACATTAGGAAGTTTTCTAGACTCGACTTTAGATCGAATTGGAGATTTTTTTTTATTCATTGGAGTGATTCTTGGAGGGTATACAACTATGGAGATTGGCTTGATTGTTCTTATTGGAGCATTCTTAACTTCTTACACGAGAGCAAAAATAGAAGCATTAGGTGTAGATAATTTGTATGGTGTAGGATTATTGGAGAGGACCGATCGTGTACCGATCTTGTTGATAGGGGCTATATTTCAAATTTGGTATTTAACTGCTTTATGGTGGACGATGATAATCTTAGCCATTGGAACGAATATAACCGTACTTCAAAGAATTATATTTGCGTTTCGAAAGTTTATGAAGAAAAATGAAACTCAAGAATGAAACTAGAGCACTTTCTCGATAGAAATCAGATTTTATAAAAATTTTTTTTAGTTTAAAATTGCATTCGGTTAAATTTTATTATATTTATACTCATTATAACAATCGTTAGCGTTATTCCCAGTGTTAATGCTAACATTTCAGTATTTAAATTTGGTAGGAAGAAAGTAGGTAATATTATTAGAGAAGAGAGTTGACTACCCAAATATACAGAAAGAATAGC
>JBHLRA010000101.1:0-10744 GCA_048883045.1 Candidatus Thorarchaeota archaeon
TTCAAAAAAAGAAACATCTTGTTCCTCTTCTTCTATTTCACAAATGGATGATGAGCATGCTATAGTACTAATAATTTCTCACCTATGTTATGATTGTCTGTAATACAATTAGAACTTAACATTTATAGAGTATAAAAGTATGAATCTATGTATGAAGACTAATAATGATTTTTCTAAAATATTTTTATTTTCTATAATAAAAATTTAAAATAAAAAGAAGAGTCAAATGTTCTTGAATGATATCATATTGAAACTGAAATTTTTTACAAGAAGAGTTAAATATTAATTTATACCCTTTTCTTATACAGTAGAAATCCGAATTAAATTAAAAAAGAAAATCTTCAGGAAATAATTTAATCGGAAACTATAATTCTTGTATCTATGAAGAGAATTGTATAGGAAATATATTTAAGAGTAACGGCTCATATAAATATGTTAAGTTAACAATCTTGTTATAAATGGTTATTTGTTAATCTTTTTAACTATATTTATAATGGGAATATCAGTGATTATAGTCATAAAATTAACGAAATTTAAACAAATGAAATGAAGATTCAAAATACGTTACATAAACGATTATTATTTTATGACATAAATTAATTTTTGGCCTTCCTGTTCTTCTAGATTTAATTCTCGTCTGATGGCATTTCTGATTAGATATCCTCCAACATGGAGTATAGAATCCTTTAGGATTGAATCCTGATCCATTGAGGCATTACAAGGATAAGCATGATGAGCTTTACTTATCCTTTCATTTAAAGAGAGATTCCCACTCTTTCCATTCTTGAAGTACTTTGCTTTTAATTGTTGACAAATGTAATAAGTACTTCCACATGGAGCACTTTGAATGACACAAACATCCTCAATAGATTCCCCATCCTTACTTAATAGAAATGAAACAATTGGTTCCCCAATTTTAAAATAATCTATAAATTCATCAATAAAATTATGTTTATTTGTTAAATGAAAGCCAATTTTATTATATTCATTTAACTCTTTACTTAAAGAGCAGAAAGGCTTTGGAAAAGCAGCCTGAATTCCATTTTTTTCGAATTCTTCTAAAACTTGAACTTGAAGTCCAGCAGGAACCCATTTTGGATCCTCTATTGGTACAATCACGGCTTTTACTTCTTTATCTTTTAGATAATAAGGTAGACCGGAAAGTAAATCTTGATGTATTCCTACAACCATTATAAAATCGACTTGAGGGAGAGTTTTTGGAAGAAATTCCTCTGGTTCTTCTACAAAATCGGGTATATTTTCTCCCACTTTTACATAAAAATAAATAGAATTAGCATGGCTTTTCACATATTCACGGCATTTATCACATTTTACATTTTGTTCTAATACTTCACAAGCTTTACAAAATTCTTCATTGTTAATGAGATTACCAACAAATTTCTGCGTTAACATTTCTGTCTCAGGACCAATACCGTAAAGAACACCAAGTTTATACGTTTTCTCAGTCAACATGAAAATGAAATGACTATTTGTTTTTATTTATAATTTTAATACTCCATAAAAAATATATAAATTTGGCTGAACATGTTCTTAATCACAGTATTCAGCACTGGTGCTTTTGCTTTCACCTACTCTTACTAAGATCTTCTTGTTTTTATATATCTCTTTCAATTTATTATGAATATATTTTGCTAAAAGCTCACTTGTGGTAGCCGGTATTGGTATGAAAAATACATCAGTTCGGGGCAAAACGTATCTTTTATTGTACGCAATTATTTCAACAGAATCTTTCTCTTCTCGAATCTCAATATCGTCCGATTCTGTTGGGATTAAAACATAATGATTTAATGGTTCGACTATCGACTCCAAATTCTCTTTCAGTTCAATGAAGTTAACAACAAAATGATTCTCATCTAATTTGTCGCTAATCTCAACTGAAACATAGTAATTATGACCATGTAATCGTGCACATTGAACTGGTTCCTTTAAGAAGTGAGATGCGCTAAATTTGACATTAGGTGATTCTAATCTTATTTTAAATCTCATTAATCGATTGCCTCATTTATATCCTATTTGCTTTTTTCACTTTTGTATACAACAAGCTCTTTGATATTTTTATATTTTGTGTTTATAAAATCGAATATATTTCTTAGGAAGAGAAATAGTTTTTGATAATTCTTTTTTAATTTTTTTTATTAATCAAACCAAATATCTTATTATCTATCCAGTCTCCATTAATAAACTCATGATCTTTCAGATTTCCTTCTTCAATGAAACCAAGTTTGTTAAACATAGCTATTGAACGAGAATTAGTTACACTAACCTCAACTACTATTTTATGTAAATTTAAAACATTGAACGCATAATCGATTATCATTTTCACAGCTTCTGTACCGATACCTTTTCCCCAATAATCTATTTCTCCTATAAAAATTCCGATCTCTCCTCTACGATAAGGATGGATAATCTTGAATAAACCAACCATTCCTACTGGTTTTTGATCTTTTTTATGCCAAATTTCAAACCATATATTTTTTTCATCCTGATATTCTGGAAACCACTCTTTTTCTATAACCTCGGTAGTCTCGGGAATATATACTGATAAAAACTTCCCTATACTTGGATCATTTATCCATTTCACATAGATCTCAATATGTTCCTTATTTTTTACTAATAAATCTATGTTCTCTCCTTGTAAGAAGATAATATTTCCTATTTTCTTTCACCTACTTTTACTTATTCTGATATTTTTTTTGTATACTTGAATTTTAATCTTATATTTTAAGTTTAAAAATAATAAATATGAAAGATTTTTTCTTTAGAATAAGACATTTTACATCACTTAATTAAATTCTATAAAATAATTATTTATAAGTTAAAATAAATATGAGTTTTACCTTTCATAATAAATTTGAGGATGCTCACAAGATGGAATATAAGAAATTAGTAATAACCGGAGCTAATGGATATTTAGGACAACAAACGATAATAGAAGCTATCAAAAATGGTTGGGATGTTATTGGTATTGTTCGACGAGAAGATGCTGCAAAAGATATAGAGTCTTTGGGAGCAAAAGCGGTTATTATCAAAAATTTTAGTTTTAGGGAGCTTAGTGAAGTATTGGAGGGATGCAAAGCATTAATTCATTTCCGTGGTGTTGTATGTGGTTCTGAAGAACTCTTTGAGAAGATAAATGTTGAGGGAATGCGTGTACTAATTGAATCTTCTCGTGAAGCGAAAGTAGCCAGAATAATTTTCCCATCAGGTTTAGGTGTTGATAGATATGGAACAGAAGAATGGGCTACTGATGCTTATTTTTATTCAAAACAAGAAGCAGAAAAATTACTTAAAAATGGAACCGTTCCCTATATAATTTTTAGACCATCCTATATTTTAGGTCCAAATGATGAACTAATTCCGGAGATCATAAACCAAATTGGTAGTGGGGTTGTTCAAGTTGCTGGTAATGGTAAAATTCCTATGCAACCTATTTTTGTTAAGGATGCAGTTCATGCATTTCTAGCAGCTGCCGATGGAAAAGGGGATAATAATCAAATTTATGATCTTGTTGGTCCAAAAGTTATAAATATGCTTGAATTGATTGAATTAGTCTTTCAGAATATGAAAACATTAGGTTTCAATATCCCTCAACCACGAATTGACTATATAAGTTATGAACAAGCTCCAGAACTCCTCGGGCTATGTAAAGAAATGATTGATGTAATGAGATGTGATATAACCTCAGATGGTAATATCGCAGCTGAAACACTTGGATATAAATTATCTGATATAAATGAAGCTATAAAAGAAGCAGTTAAAGCGAAAATGACTCCTAAATCCAGAGAAAGGGGAAAGAAAGCAATAATTTTATTATCTGGTGGGATAGATTCTGCTGTTGCGCTTTACAAGGCACATCAAGAAGGTTTTGAATTAATAGCTCTTTCAATTAATTATCATCTCAGACCTAAAAATGAAAAAAAAGCAGCTAAAAAACTAGCAGAAAGTCTCAATATTAAAATTATTGAAGTTCCAATGCCGTTTCTGAAGGAATCAATAGATTTGCGAATAGAAGGATTTCCAATACCAAGTGCTGTTCACGCTCCAGAGGGATTCATTCCTACTAGGAATCTTATTTTTTATTCCATTGCATCTTATTATGCTGAAGTTTTTGGATGTAAAAATATTATAGGAGGACATATATCTGCTGATCATCAAAATTTTCCTGATGCAGCTCCACATTTTTTCGATAATCTCGAAGGACTCATTAATATAGGAAAGCATAGCAATGATAAATCCTCAATAAAATTACTATTCCCTTTAGCAAAAAAATCTAAAATAGAAGTAATTAAATTAGCAAAAGAGTTAAAAGTCCCTTTAGAATGGACTTGGAGTTGTTATAGTGATGGAAATCAGCCATGTGGAAAATGTGTCTCTTGTCGAAAAAGATTAGATGCCTTTTGCCGGCTTGATAATTTAGATCCCCCATTTTCAATATAATGATTTCTTTTGATTTATTGAAGGTAACTTATTAAAAACAAAATTACTATCATATAAATATAGATTTTCAATAATGGAAATATTACCGAATCATATGATTGATAGTGAAGAAGTAAAAACAGAAGAAGTAGAACATAATATAATTGTTATCTGCCCCACCTGTGGCACAAAAAAGGAACTAAAAATCCCCTCAAAAATTATTAATCAAGCAAAACAGCTCACAACTGTTTCAATCCCTTCAGGAGCTGTTTGTGAACATGGCTTTCAATCTTTTGTTGATAAAAATTTTATAGTGCGTGGATATCAAAAGGTAGATTTTGAATTCTCACACATGGAATTTTTTGAGAGAAGTGATGCTGATTCAACAGAAACACATCATCCTACTTCTATACTTACATCACAACAATTATTTCAAGATATAATAAGTTTGTTGCGTAGCTACGTGGACGATAGAGAGATCCTAGGTAGCGGGATGTTTACTGAAGACGGACACGTAGTTTATTCTTCACTTCCCAGCAACACACTTTTTTCAATAATAAAGGAATTCGAGGTGAGGAGTGAGAAGAAATTAAGGCGTTTAAAGAAAATGTACCTCGAATTGGAAAATGACCAGAAAATTTGTTCTAATTATCTTGAAATTCAAGGCATTCGATTTGCTTTAGTATTGTTTTTCTCCCAAATCGTTAAATTGGGTATGGGAAATCTATACCTCAACGATTTAGTAAAAAAGATAAGAAAATTAGAAAGTTAAAGAATTTTTATTAATATTAATTATTTATTTCTTTATAAATAGTTATAAATATAGCCACAGTTATGTGCTTTATAAGAGTACAAATTATAACATTTGTTCCTAAAAAATGGATCTTCAAAAGATAAAATCTAAAATGGTCCAAGATTTGCATGAGCAAATTCCTGAAATTACTAATAATGCAATTCAAATTTTCGAGATTCCAAGTAAAAAGAATTCTGTTATTCAATTAAAATTTGATAGGAAACCCTCTAAGATACCACAGGAAGTCGTTGTTAAAATTTTTAGAACTGAAAATATTGCCAATGAAATTAATATATTAAATAGGTTGAAAAACCAGAAATTTCACGTTCCAGGTATATTATTTTTTCAAAATCCGTATTTATTCCTTGAAAAAGTCAATGGAGTGAATTTATGTGACTTCATAAACGAAAAACTAAAAGGAACTGAGCAGCTAGATGATTTAGATTCTGAAACAAGAACTCAAATTGTTCAGAGCACAGAAAAACTTGCTGAATTTATTGCTCAATTACATGAGAAAAATTTCGTCAGAAAGAAGTATCAAGTGAAAAAAAAGTATGTACTCTGTAAGGGGGATACCAGACTACGAGATTTTATTTATGACTCAGAAACTAATGATTTGTATGGTGTTGATTTTGAAGACGCATATGAAGGTAATCATATGGATGATTTGGCATGGATTTGTACCTCTCTTCTTGATACAGATCCAGGACTCTTTGAAATGGAGGAACCAAAACATAAGATTGATCTTATAAATATTTTTCTACGAAAATATTACCGTATTAACTCAAGATTTCCTTTTGAATTTAATTATCTCGCAGAAAAAATAATAGAGAATTTAAATATTGTTATAGAAAGACGAAATCTCCCCTATGGTGTAGTGAGTAAAGAAAAACTAATAAACAATATTTCTAATGAAATTTAATCTTCTTTTTTACCTTTCTAAAAATCAAAATTTAATAATATTAACACTATTATTTTATAAAATTTTAAAAAAAACTAATTTAAAGGTGAAATTTTTATGAGTATTACTGAAACTAAGAGTTCGCTCAAAAAGATCCTCTCAATCATCGAAGAATTAAATGGATTAAATTCTGATTCAATCCCTAAATTACAAGCACAACCAATAAATTTACTCGAAGAAATTGGAAAGTTTGAAGAAATCAAAACGACTAATCTGAATATAATTGAATCTAATGATGATGAGATAAATTCACTAAAAAATAAAATATCTCAAAATCAGCGAGATATTGCTACATTAGAAGAAGATAATGCAGAACATAATAATCAACGACAAAATCTTCTAGATAAAATCCAAGATGCACAAAATGAATTAAATGAAACCCAAACAAAAATAATTGCGCGAAGAGAAGAGTTAATAACTCGGAGTAGTCGTTTAGAAGAATTAGAAAACAGAATTATTGAGTTAAAAGACCTTCAGGAGAAATTTGATAATAAAATGAAAGAACTCGAAACTCAACTTCAAGAGGAGTATAATAAAAAAGAGAAGTTTAGTAATTCATATGCTATGCGTACAGCAGCTATGAAGTCATTAATAAAAGCAGGATATATTCAATCTGCTCAATTAAAGCTTATACAAGCCTTACAACCAAATACTACTCTCGAACTAAAAGCTATTGTTCAAGCAATGGATTTAAGAGAAGATGTAGCAAAAAGTATACTAACGAAAATGGTTCAAAAAAAAGGTCCCATTGAATATGATGAGGGAAGTGGAACAGTAACATTAAAAGGGGAGGTTGATTTCTAATGAGTTCACAAGATATTTTGGCATTAATCGAGCAATTTGAGACTGCTTATGATACTTACTGGCAAATACTCCAAAAACATAATGAAGATGTACTTTCACATTTAAGAGAAGCATGGAGATTCATGCAAGCTGAACAAAAAGAAGAGGAAAGTATAAAAGAAAAATTAACAGCTCAAAATTCAGAATTAACAGAATTAAGAACAAAATCAGAAGAATTAGATAATACTATTGATGGACTAAAAGCAAAAAAGGAAGAGCTAACTTCGAAAATCTCTGAGTTAACAAATACTTTGGAAACCATTGTTAATGATTTGAAAAAACCCGCATTCGAACTCACACAACTTGAGGATAAACTTAGTGCTGTAAATGAAAAAATCACTACTAAAGAAGAAGAAAAAACTACATTAGATCAAAAGACAGTCGAAAACGAAAACCGAGAACAAGAATTAAAAAATTCTTTCCAGAAAAAGATGGAAGAAATTGAATCTAAAATTAACCAAATGAGACAGCAAAATTTCTTTACTTCCTTTTTAATTGAGAATTCTGATGAAACTATAACAGAAGTGGATATTCTTGCAGTCATTATGGAGAAAGGATCTGCTCAACTTGATGAATTGAAAAAGATAATGGACGTTCCACCAATAATGGCAGTCAGAACTATAAAGCAGTTAAGTGTACGGGGAATACTTAACTTAGATGAATCTACAGGAAGAATTACTTTGCCATAAACAAGATACACACGATCGTAAACTTATTCAAAACCATTAATTTAATCATAACAAAAAAAGATATTAATTAAGTTTTTTATTAATCTTTATTCTTTTTATAACTTTTAATATCCTACGGAGTCAATATTTTCCTGAAAGCATTTTGAGCCCCTAGAACACATTTGACCAATGGTCATTTTTTGAACCAAAAGTTTAAATATGAAAATAAATTCTATTTTATTAATAACCCTTGGTATAAAAAATGACTCCTAGTCATTACATAGAATAAGGTGATTATTAATGGAAAGTAGAAAAAAAAAAGTTAAGGAAAAAATGACTAGAAAAGAAAGAGAAACACAATTACGAAAACAGATTATCCTTGAAGCGGCAGAAAAACTGTTTTTATCTGAAAGATATGAAGCCACTACAATGGATGAAATAGCTAATGAAGCAGAATTTAGTAAAGGAACAGTTTATAAATATTTTAACTCGAAAGATGAATTATACATTGCGATAGGGATCAAAGCTTATGAACTGATCATTAGATTCACAAGAGAATTTGCGGAGAAAGAGGATCCAGGTTTAAAGCAAATAATAGCTGTAGGATATGCTTATTATGAATTTACTAAACAATATCCTCTCTATGCTAATATTTTTCATGATATTGCTTTAAAATTACCTGATATCGCAATTAAATCTGAAGAAACTCTTTCTGAAATTGAAAGGGATTATCTTAATTTAAGCAATAGTTATAGAGATATATTTATTAAGATTTTAACTGATGCTATTAAAATTAAAGCAATCCGATCAGACAAGAATCCCTTTTTAATAGGATATATACTTTCAAGCTTAACAAATGGGCTGGTAAATGATTTAATGCAAAACAAGAATTTTATTGAAAGACTTGGATTACATTCAGATGAGATCGTTGATTTTGTATTTGAAATTCTCGGAGAAGGCTTAAGTCCAAGGGAAAATTAGAAAAAGAGGTATAGAAAAATGGCAAAAATACTTGTTGTTTATTATTCTCTCACAGGAAACACGAAAATGATTGCTGAATCGATTGTTGAAGCAATTAATTCAGATGTTTTAGAGTTGAAGCCTGTGAAAGAACTTGATGCTGAAAGTGGGATGAAATACTTTTGGGGTGGTTTTCAAGCTACAATGAAGAAAAAGCCCAAATTGGAAGAGTTTGATATTAATCCTCTCGACTATGATTTAATTATTTTAGGAACTCCTGTATGGGCATGGACACTCTCTCCTCCTATTCGTTCATTCTTAAAGAAATATGATCTTTCAAATAAAAATGTAGCTCTTTGGGTATGTGCTCAAGGGAGTGGTGTAAAAGCAATGGACCGGTTCAAGGATACATTAAAAGATGCAAACATTATTAGCGAAATTCGTTTTCAAGAACCAAAACAAAATGAACCAGACAAAGCTAGAGAAAGAGCAAAAATTTGGGCAAAAAGACTTGTTGAAACTGAGAAGTAATTAGAGGGCGTGAAATAAAATGGGACAAAATAAAAAACTTATTAGATTTAGAAAGCTTTTAATGTTTCTATGGGTTATTCTCTTACCCATAACTTTCAATTGGATGTCTCCGGTTCTCATTATTATGGGAGGATTTGAAGGATATATTACAATGAGCTTCCTAATATTTGCTATATGGTTTTTTTCTTCTCTTATTTTTGGTAGGGCTTATTGTGCCTATGGCTGTCAATGGGGTGCCTGTCAAGAAATTTTAGGTGGTGCCATACCCAAAAAATTAGATCCAGTCAAGAAAAGAACAAGAAGGAAGATTAAATATATCGTGTTTGTTGTCTGGGTCGTTTTCATTGTCTTAGGACCTATGATTAATTTGGGTTATGCTTACGGATTGAATTTATTATATCCTAGTCAAGATGAAGGCCTTATGGCAATAGTATCTTTCCATGAAGTACAAATAACTCAATTGATCTTTTATTTCGGTATAATTGGATCAGTAGTGATACTTTTTACATTAATAGGAGGAAAACGATCCTTTTGCTCATACGCATGTCCTATGGGAGTTCTAGGCATTCTTGGAACAAAGATAAAGAATTCTCTAAAATATCCTTCATTACATTTAGAACCAGACGTAGACAAATGTACTCAATGTAAACAATGCTCAAAGGCTTGTGAAATGGGACTTGATGTTAATGAATTAGTGGAAAAAGGAGATATGTACCATCCAGACTGTATTCTCTGTGGATCATGTGTTTCAACATGTCCACAGAATGTCATCAACTATGCTTGGAAATGGAGAAAGTAAACTTTTCGCTATTTCAAATTTACTTTTTTTATTTTTTTAATGGATCAACAATATACAGATTTCATAATTCATAGTATAACTATTTAACATACAGAGTAATAATTGTAAAAAATCCTATGATTTTAAATTTTGATGAGAAACTTTTTTAAGACTTTAGAATTTTATATCTTAAATTCGATATGTTCAGATAGACCTATCGATTAAAAATGATGAAAATGGATAAAAAAGATATTATAATTGGAGTTTTACTTATAGGAATAGTTGGCATCTCTGGTGGGTTAGGTTACCTTTTAATTGCGGGACCTGACATATTTGGTCCTCCTTCAGAAGAACCTAAAGATTTATTTGGCCTACCAGATGACTGGAGTACCGCACCAAATGCATCTTATTTCATGATTTACAATCAAACTGGAGCGTCTATAAAAGTAACTTTGAAAGATCTATTAGATGGTGTTGCCTTAGCCTTAGAAGAACAAGCAGCAGGAGGACCAGAGATTAATGAGTACAAAGATATTATATATCCTTACACATATCTTGATCCTGGAACTGGGTATTATATAACTGGAGTAGACTTATTAGATATATTAGAAAAATATGATACTAATTTTGGATGGGATTTAACTATTACTTCCAGTTATGGTCATACTTTAGAATTAACAACTGGAGATCTTATTTCAAGAATGTATCATGGAGATGAAGATCCCATTATTGTAGCTCTTGCTGCAAATAAACAATGGCTAGGAGAATCTCCA
>JBHLRA010000102.1:0-6414 GCA_048883045.1 Candidatus Thorarchaeota archaeon
GCTTTATATAAAATTCTAAAAAAAAGTAAATCATATACACCTCTTTATGAACTTATAAAGGGAAGAAATATATTTTCAAGAAGAGAAGCAATTAGATTATTAGGGATGTTGAAGGATGCCAATGCTATTGATCTATTAATATCAGTGTTTAATAGTAAAGTGGCAAGTTTACGTGGTTCTGCTTACCGTTCTCTCTTAAGAATTTTGGACAATCAAATTGATAATAAGATTATAAGTTCACTTTCTGATAAATCTTGGCAAATTAGAATGTTTTGTGTTAAAATTTTGGGAGAAATAGCTGATTCTAATACTATTGATAATGTTTTTAATTTAATTGAAGATGAAAATGGAAGTGTTAGGCGAGTAGCTGTTGAAGCATTAATTAAATTTGATAATAAAAAAGTTGTGGAATTCGCTATTGGATCTTTGAAAAGTGAAAATTGGAAGACTCGGAGAGCTGCAGTAAAAATCTTATTAAGAGCTGGTAGCAAGGAATCATTGAACTCTCTCATTTCCTGTCTAAATGATGAAGATGTATATATTAAAAGTTGGGCTGCTATGGCTTTAGGAAAACTTAAAGATATAGATTCCATTGACCCATTTCTCCAATTATTAAAAGAAAATGATGTTAAAATACGAATATCTGCAGCTAAAGCTTTAGGTGAGATTGGAAATAAAGATGCAATTAAACCACTAATTGCAGCGATCCATGATGATAATTGGGATGTGAGAAAAGAAATCGAATCTTCTTTGAATAAATTAGATAAAGATTGGATGAGCTATTTATAATAATTAAACCTTATCACACACACAACATAAGTAGTATCTTTTAAAGTAATGTGATTATAAATTACATTTTATTGACCTTTTGGATTACTTCCTCCAATTTACTCATGAGAGATGAGATATGCGATTCTCGATTTATGATTATTATAAAGAATGTTGATCTATCACAATCTAAAATAAATATTGTTTTTTCTTCTAATTCAGCAATAATTTTTTTAATTTTTTGATTACCTATTGAATCTCCAATACCAACAGCACTTTCTAAGACAGTAGCACACATAGAAGCAATTTTTTTACTATTTAATTCATCTCCTATATTCTCGCTTATAAGTTCTCCATCTCTAGTGGCAAATATTATCCCCTCTAGATTTGCTTCATCTTTAATTTCATTTATAATTTGAGAGACTTCTCTAAATTTATCTGAAGGAGAATCATTCATTTATTTCACTTAATAATATATTTCAGTTTCTGTAAATTTAGAAAATTAAATAAAACTATTCAATTATAATATTACATATGGAAAATGCGAATTCTGAAATAAAATTAATTGATTTTATAAAAAGTTCTAATAAAGAATTTATTGGAAAACAATTACGTCCCTTCTTACAAATTCCCAGTAATACACTTAACCGTGAAGGGATAATCAAAGCAAAAACTCATTTAATTTCTTATATATCTGATATCTCTGAAGAAATAAATGAATATGAGGGTGAAATAAATCCTCTTATAATCGCAAAAATTAATGGAGATCTTGATAAATCACTTCTAATCTATATGATGTATGATACTCAACCTATTAGTAGAGAAGATGAGTGGATTAGCAATCCATTTGAAGCTGAATTAAAAATACTTCCTCCTCCACTCGATAATTTAGGAACTTGTATTATAGCAAGGGGTGCATACAATTCAAAAACACCTTTATTATGTTTCTTAAATATTGTGAAAATTTTAAAGAACAAAGGAAATCTACCAATTTCTCTAACTCTATTATTCGATGGTGAAGAAGAAAAAGGATCTCCCTCATTATTAAAATTCCTTGAAAACAAAAATAATCGGGAATTATTTAAAAATTGTCTAGATGCTTACTATCCTGCAGCAAAACAGGATTTAAATGGAAAATCAGTTTTAAAATTAGGCTATAAAGGAATATTCTCAATAACAATCAAAGTCTCATCTAAGAATAAAGAGCCACATTCAGCTTTCAGTGGAATGATCCCAAATCCAGCAGCAGATTTAGTTTCTTTACTCAATACTATTTATTCAAATAAAGAATTTCAAATTAATAGTTTAAGAACTCGATATAAAATTACAACTGAAGAAGAATATCTCATTAATAATCTCTTGAAAGAGTTGGATCTAGAAAATATAAAACATAAAGCAGGAATTGAACAAACTATTGAAGAAAATCCTCAGCAAGCGTTTATTGACTATTTATATAAACCCACCTTTAATATATCTACTTTAAAGTCGGGTTTTTTGGAAAACGGGATAAAAAATTATGTTCCTAATCAAGCTATTTGCAATATTGATATTAGATTTGCTCATAACATTACAATTCAAGAAATATTTAACGAAATTAAAGAAAAAGTTGATATCTTTTCTAAAAGGACAAACTCTCAAATTGAAATTACAAAAAATGTTGGTTATGAGAGTTCTCGAGTAAGCAAAGATTCAATTCTAGTTAAAAGTCTTATAGAAAGTGCAAAAAATTTTAATATCAACACCGAACTATGGCCAATAAGCGCAGCAGCAGCACCATTAAGTAAAATTCAAAGAGAATTGGGATTAAATTTTATTACTGGCGGCTTAGGTATTGGCGGATTTGCCCATTCAGCAAATGAGTTTATTCAATATGATTCAATTCTTAAAAGTAGAATGTTATATTATTATTTCTTAAAGAATTATTCAGAATTAATAAAAAAACCGAAAATTTTAATCGAATAATCCGCCCATACCCCTACTTTTTGCTTTAATTGCACTTTCAGGACACATTTCAGAACAACATAAACAAGAAATACATGTTTTTCTTGAAAATATTGGATAATTACCTTCTATAAAATCTATTGCTTTTACAGGACAAATTTCAGCACACTGACCACATTTAGCACATTTTTTTTTTATTAATTTAGGGACCCGTTTGGTTATTTTATATGCTAAGTGCCCGGACATGTAAGCAATAAATTTTGTGAACCTACTTCCGGGGACTTTAAATTTAGGGGTTCTCTTTTTAGCTTCTTCAAGTGTCATCCCTAGAATTTCTATATCTTCCAAATTTCCCACACCTAAATTTCGCTCTATTGCATTTTTAACATGTGGAACATTTTTTATTTTCACTTGACCAATTTCCAATGCAATAACATCAAGTGCTACTTCATCTGTTCCAGCTAGAATTAAATCCCATTGTTTCATAGACCCTCCTCCAGGACCAAACCTTCCTTCCATTATTTCTTGTAAATCGTAAACAATTAATCTATTTGGTTTGTTTTTCACTACCCATGAAAAATTATCAGCAAGGACTTCTCCAAATTGTTCAGCAGTTTTTCCAAACAAATGATATTGAGCTTTTAAGCCTCCCTGTATTATCCCCCAATAATTTTTTTGTGCACCCGTCATTGTTGCTTCATTATGAGATTTTAGTCGAGGTAAATTTATCAAAATATCACAATCTTTTACTGCTTTTGCAACTCGTATTTCTTTTAACCTTAAAGCTCCTTCGATTTTTTCAATCACAGGAATATCACTTTCAAAATCAACAACATTAATACCATATTTTTCACAAATTTCAAGTAACCCGATTTCTTTTGCAACATCTGAAGCTGTATTTCCAGTTTGTCCTGGAGAATCTCCCACAGACACATTTTTCATAGGAACTCCTTTCTCCTTTAGATAAAATATTACACCTTCAACAAAACTTGGTTGAGTACATGCATCTTTCTTAATAGTAAGTAGATTTGGTTTCAAAAGAATTCGGTTAGAATCAGTAAAGTGAAAATGAAAGCTATTTTCAATTAATTTGATTGCTTCAACGACAGCTTGGGAAACTGAGTCATATTCTTTAACGTTTACTATACTAATCTTTGTTGACATAATCAAAATAAATTCTGTTTACAAAATATTTCATTTTATTAATTTAAAAATATATTTTAAATTTGAGTTTGTTAGGTATCTAAAACCAACATTTTTATAAATTTTATATATTTATAAATATAAAAAAACAAAAAAAGAAACATCAGACAAATTCACAAAAAAATTCACTATTTAGCAATTAAAACTAAAATTTGCTTCTTCAATAAGCAAATGTAAGAAATATAATTTACCAAGTAGAGAAAACAATTGATTAAAATGGCAGATGCATTGTTTAAAGTGGTCTTTTTCGGAGATGGTGGGGTTGGGAAAACAACTTTAATAAATCGATATCTTACTGGAGTTTTTAAAAGCGATTCAGTAATAACTATTGGCGTTGACTTTCACGTAAAGAAAGTTGAGATTGCTGGGAAGCAAGTTAGTTTACAGATCTGGGATTTTGCAGGAGAAGATAGATTTAGATTTCTATTGCCAAGTTATGTCTTAGGTGCTTCTGGAGGAATCTTTATGTTTGACATAACAAGGTATACTAGTCTTCGAAATTTTAAAGATTGGATTGAAATTTTTAAACAAGGTTATAAAGGGGATAATCACCAACTACCAGTCCTTATGGTGGGAAGTAAATTAGATCTTGAATATAAAAGAGCAGTATTAAGAGATGAAGCATTTGAAATAGCTAAAGAACACAATCTTTTTGGTTATATGGAATGTTCCTCTAAAGATGGCCGAAATGTAGGAGATATATTTCAAGAAATAAGTCGCTTGATGTTAATTAAAGCAGGATTATTATGAATCGATGTAGCTAGAGCTTAGATTTTTCCTTAAAAACCTCATCTAATTTGTGAATCACAATATCAGGTAATAGATTTTTATCAGAAATAGTTGAATTTTTTGATTTAATCCTTAAATTCTCAACCATTTCCATGGTTGTAACCCCTGTTAAGACCATTATAGTCGTAATACCAGCTCTATTACCTGCTAAAATATCCGTGTTCAATCGATCACCGAAAATAGCCGCATGTTTAGCCGGAATTTTTGTATCATTCAATATCACTTCAATACCAAAAGGTTCAGGTTTGCCAAATATTTTAACTGGTTCTTTGCCCGTACAAGTTTTTAAAGCATTAACCATTACTCCCGCCCCCGGTTTTAATCCGCGAGCAACAGGTAATGTAGAATCAGCATTTGTTGCATAAAATTGAGCATTACCTTCTAAAATACATTTCTGAGCAATTGCTAAATTACTATATTTAAAATCTCTGTCAAGACCCACAATAACAAAATCAATTTCTTTATAATCTTTTGGTTTAGTTATAATCTTATGTCCTAAAGATTGTAATTCTGTTCTTAATCCTTTTTCTCCAATAACGAAAATTTTAGCATTTTGTTTTAGTTTTGTTATTTCAGCAGAAGTTATAGAGGCACTTGTGTAAAAATCATCCATTCTGCTTCTTATGTTGAATCTATCTAATCTTTCAACATAAGTTTGCCTCGTTGCTGTTGAATTATTAGAATTATATACTACTTTAATAGAAAGTTTTTTAAGCTCTTTGATAACTTTATTCGCATTAGGAATTAAAGCATCTCCTCTATAAACAACTCCATCAAGATCAAAGATGGCTAACTCAATATCTTTTAATTCGTCAATTAACTCAAGCATAATATTAAAACCAACCAACTGGTAATCCCAATAGAATAATTAATATTTGAATACCTATCGGGATGAAGATAGGGTTTAGTATATTATCAGCTGTATATATCGGAATATAATCAGTAAGAAAGAAAATCACCGCACCAATTATCGCATATATAGGCCCTACTAATATTAGTCCAATTATATATGCTAAAATCGTTCCAGCAAGAAAACCCTCTACTGATTTGGTATCTCTACTCCTTACTGTAACTTTATGTTTTCCATATCTCTTTCCAATTAATGCTGCTGCTGCATCAGATATACAGGAGATAAGGACTCCTGCAAAAAAAGATAAAATATGTAAAAACCCTCCCATATAGAGCATATACGAAAAGATAAATCCAGTAATAATGTAAATTTGGGGCCCCATAGCATTTATCTCTTTTTTTCTTAACATTGTATGTGTAAGAAAATTGAACATTGAATATTCAGGACTCCAATTAATCCTTATTAAATCAGAAATTATAGCAAAAATAAGAGCTCCAACCAAAGCCATCATTGTGAGATCAATTACGGCTTGAAATTCTCCATGACTATAAGGAAATAAGGAAATTGGCCCCCATACCGCTTCATAGGCGGGTTGAATATCATTGATTAGCACAATAACACTATCACTTATAATTCGAGTAACTGGGTAGAGCGCAAAAAAACCAAAATATGCAATAACAAGAAGAAAGCCCATTAAATGAAAACTTTTTCGTATTAACTCCATGTTAAAGTTGGTATCTGCCTGATAAGGATTCATCTTTCTAATTCTTTCAATATATCTTCTTAAGATTGGTTTTTTTCCACTCTTTAAGACTCTTTCTTCATGTTCTGTTTCAATTTTTCTTGTTTCTCTTTTAATTATA
>JBHLRA010000102.1:6514-10644 GCA_048883045.1 Candidatus Thorarchaeota archaeon
AGTCCAATAGTCCATAATAAATTGTATAAAGAATTTTATTAATTATTGAAATAATTCATAATCTAATATTTAATTTAGCTTAATAATGCCGAAACAAAAAAGTGAATTTTTTAAAGCATTATCTAAAGAATCCACAACCCAAGTTCCATTATATTGTACTGGATACCCTGATTTAGAATTTATTGACAATTATATTCACCATTACAAATTGAAACTTGACAATAGAGACATAAAACTAAACCAGAAAAACTATAATATTATAGAGCAGATGGGATTTAATGCTATATCATTGTGGAATTTCCGTCGAGGAGAAGGAGGCTATAGTTTAGATGACCAAAGAAAAGTAGACGGTTGGGGGAGAATTTACAAAGGAGATTGGTATATGTGGGATGGTGTTTTCAAAAATGAAAAAATTGTAGATGAATGGACATTTTTAACACTTCCTTCTGAACAATTATTAAAAAATTTAAAGTTTTTTTTAAAAAAAACTACAACAAAATTAGAATTTGTATTTTCGCTGCCTGGCCTATTTGAAAAAACTTGGCAATCAATGGGCTTTCATTATTTCGCAAAAAATATAAAAAAGAATATTGGATTCATTAGAAAAGTAGTCTCATATTTCTCAAATTATACTAAAAAATTGATAAAAACCCTTCAAAATATAGGAATACCTTATTTTCTTATTGCTGATGATTATGGATATAGAAATAGAACTTTTATTCCAGTAAACGTATGGAAAGATTTATTCTTTAAAGATTATAGAAATCTTATCAATCTTATCCATTCTAAAAATCAGAAGGTAATTCTACATTCTGATGGAGATATTTCTAATATGATTGAAAATTTTATTAATCTGGGATTTGACGCTATTCAAAGTTTAGAACCTAATGCAGGAGTTGATATATTTTCTCTCTTTGAAAAATTCAAGGATAAAATATGCTTTATAGGCAATTTAGATGCAGGATTACTAACATTTGGTACACCTAAACAAGTAAAAACATATACTACTGAATTAATTACCATTGCAAGAAAACATAAATGTTCATTAGTAGTCTCCCCCTCTCATCGAATTAATTCCAAATGCAATCCCGAAAATATTAATACAATGATACAAACAGCTAAAATATTTAAATAATAATTTTGATATATACTACAAATATACACGTATTAAAAAAATAACAGCGATTAAGGAATTTTGTTATATTAATTTTCTAAAGCGGATTAATAAAGAAGTAATAATATAATTTATTAGATAAAACGAAATAAAAAAAATTAAATAAAATTAAAATAAGTTAATTATATCTATAATAGTAAGATTATATTACAAATTATATCCTTAAATTAATTCCGAATTATAAATTACCTAAAAAATGACTTCTATGGAGCCGACAACTGAATCTTTAGATGAAATCCTAAAAAAACTTTTAAGTGCTATCCCCGAAGTAAAAGCTGCCGCAATTGTGTCTGCTGAAGGACTACCAATTGCCTCCGCTCTACCTCAAGGAGTCGATGAGACACGGATTGCTGCTATGACAGCAGCGTTGCTTTCCTTAGCCGAAAGGTCAGTTATCGAGATGGAAAAGGGAGAGTTCGATCAGCTCTATGTGAAGGGAAGTGACGGATATCTTCTGGTCTTACAAGCAGGTCCTAATGCGGTATTAACTGTTTCTACAACGAAGGATGTAAGATTAGGATTAATATTTTTAGACTGTAAAAGAACTTGCGAGAAAATCGCAAAATTAATCTAATTAAACTATTCTTTCTTCTCATTTTTCAAGGTTTTTAGAAATATCAATCAGTATTCGCCAATGCCCTTGCTAAATTGAACATTTATTAGATGATTTGACTAAATTTATAATTGTATTTACTTTTTAAGACTTAAAAATCATTAAATAAGGAATTTGATATAAATGACAAATGCCAACTTAAATAATTATATGTATGAATTCATAGAAAAAATTTGTAATGAAGTTGGTCCAAGGGAATCTGGGACAGAGCAAGAGCTTCGAGCAGGAGATATGATTGAGGACGAGTTGAAAAAATTCTGTGATGAAACACATCAAGAGGAATATATAAGTAGCCCTCATGCCTTTCTCGGAGGAATTAGGTATGGAGCATTAATGGGTTTAGGATCAATAATTTTATTTTGGCTTTCATTACTGGTTGACCTTAGGATATTACAAATCGCTAATTTATATGGTTTTGTATTCAACATAATAGCCGTTATTCTTATTATTGTGGCTTTTTGTTATTTCATTTTAGAGGTAATGAAATATCGCGAGACTTTTGATTTTCTTTTCCCTAAAAGGAAGTCAAAAAATATTATTGGAGTAATTAATCCTTCAGAAAATATAAAAAATAATATAATTTTTTCAGCACATCACGATTCTGCTTTTGAATTCAACACATTTTATTATTTGAAGAGATTTGGCCAAATAATCATTAATGTAGGATATATTTATATAGGGATTGTCTTCATTATAATTATCATAAAAATAATTTTTTATGTGCTTTCAATTGAGTTAGCGATCTTGTTTTTATCTTTTGGAATTTTCTTCATTCTTTTCAGCCCTTTAACCTTGATTTACATGTTTATTCACACATATCATCCAGTCCTAGGCGCATATGATAATTTATCTGGAGTAGCAGTTATTTTGGGAATTGGGAAAATATTGTCAGAAAATAAAGATAATTCAGAGATTTTTCCCCAAAATACTAAAATCTATCTAATTTCTTTCGCAGGAGAAGAAGCTGGATTAAGAGGATCAAAACGGTATGTTAAAGCTCATTATAGCCAATTGAAAGAAGAAGGAACAGTAGTAGTAAATATGGACAGTATAGCAAAAAAAGAAATTGTTATTATTCATGATAGGGAACCAGGAATCGGGGCAAAACATGATCCTAACATCTACCAGCCATTACTTGAAATAGCTAAGAAAGTCAACCTCAACGCTAAGATATCTCCTTTAGCTTTTGGAGCCACGGATGGAGCAGCATTTAGTCAAAAAGGAATACCTGCCACAACAATAGGTGGTCTTAATCTAAAAGATGAGCTCCCGCCCTATTATCACACCAGATTGGACACTCCTGAAAATGTTGAAAAAGAAGCTTTAGGGCAATTCGTTGAGATCTGTTTGGAGTTTTTAAAATATATAGATTCGCAATAAAATAAAAGATTGAATTATCTTGGAGGATGATTATTATTCAAAAAAAGAAAAGTCCATATTTTATTGAAATTAAAAACGCTCCAAAATTTGTACAGATGGACGGATTAGAGACTACAATTCTTTCGGGATTGCATGGTGAGAAAATGACAATGGCCCTAAATACTACATTACCAGGTCATACAGTTCCTATACATTCTCATAAACATGAGCAAATTGGGATGGTTTATGCGGGTAAAGCAAAACTTCGAATTGGAAATGAAGAACGGATTGTAAAACACGGAGATTTTTATTGTATTCCCTCTAACACACCTCACGGAGACACTTGTATTAGCGATGAACCTTTTGTAATGCTTGACATTTTTTATCCCATCAGGAAAGATTTTTTGAAGAAGTTAAGGGGTGAAGCTAAAACTCCCAAAATGAATAGAAATTTCCATTAATAAAAAAAAAGAAGTTAGAAATTAAGTTTTTTATCAATCTTTTATTCTTTTATCTTTTTAGCCAATTTCATTAGTACAGGGACTATTTTAACTATCTCCATAGCAGGAGTGCTTTTTATAAATTTAAAGATACCAGGTTTAGCAATTCTCCACATAGCTGTTACTTCTGTCAATTGCTCCTCATTTTCGGCTTCTATAATGGTTATACCCCAATAATCAGAAGTGCTAACATACCACGCAATTTCTTTAGTACCTTCCACTGGCCACAATTTTTTACTTATTAACGTTTGAGCAACTCCTGCTAATTCTGATGGATCAAAATCGGGATTAAGTTCCCAATAATTGATAAAAATCATTTTATTACCTCTTTTATATTTTTAATATTGGATTTGCTTATGTATAGTTTTTTTACTATACATTAATGTCCAATATTCATACTAAATATTTAACAATTTCTAAATCAATCCAAGTTACCAGGAAGCATAGAACTTAATCTAATTAAATCTTTAATCGAAATTATCCA
>JBHLRA010000103.1:0-2139 GCA_048883045.1 Candidatus Thorarchaeota archaeon
ATTCCTTCGATAGCGTTTAAAGATTTCACAATTTCAGGTTGAAAAATGCAAAATAAATATATTATTAATTTAATTTTAGCAAATCTATTATGGGGATTCATTCCTGTAGTTGTCGAAGATTTATTCTCAGAAGTTTCAATAATTATGGTAATATTTCTAAGATTTTTGATTTCAGGGTTAACTCTGTTAATTTTGGCAATTATACTTGTATTAATAAATAATAGATTAACTCAGAATGAACCAATTTCACTTAAATTTCTATTTAATAATTTATTTCATAAAAATAGAAGGTTTTTTGACATTAGGAACATCTCGTATTATTTTTACCTAGGATTCTTTGGTATAATAATCAATATAATTTTCTTCTTTTTAACCCTCAAAACCACATCTATTACGTTCACAATGATTGGATTTCTTTTAAGTGTAATTTTTATCGCTTTTTATGAAAAAGGAGTAAATTTTGAAAAGTTTGACATTTTTAAAGTACTTTATATAATTCTTTTGTTTTTTACAATTTTAATTTTTATATTTGTGGGAAGTGTTGGAGCTGCATTAAAGGGTAGACCTATAATGCTAAATGGAATAATTTATTTATTAATTTTTAGCATTGCAATATCATTTCTTTATATTGTAATCAACAGAGATGCTTACTCGGGAGAAGAGATCAAAATAATAGAGCAAAATCGAAATTATAAAATACCTCGATTTCTCCTAAAAATGTCCTTCTCATTTTTATTTGGAATATTCTGTATGATTCCACTTGTTTTACTTATCTATATTATCCCGATAGAAACTGATTTAACTTATGAGATCTCAACATTTTTCGTTCAATTTGGTAATATCTCTCAAATTTTAATTAGATGGGATATGATTTTTTTGATAATTTTTTCAACTATTATTCCATATCTATTGATTTTTATTGCGAATGTTAATTGGAAATCAGAGAATTTAACTTATAGTCAATGGAATAGTATATTAAATTTGATAGATCCTTTAGCTTCAATTTTATTTTCAGTACTATTTGTAAATGAGTATTTTCCTCACGAATTATTAATTATTGTAATATTTTTACTTGCGTTTACGTTTGTAATTAGATATTCTCATGAAGTAAAGAATTTAGTACAAGCTGTTCTGTTATTATCGTTGAAAAAGGGGTCAATCAATAGGATTGCTTTACGAGTTTTTAAATATTATGGAGTAAGTTCTACTTATTGTTTAGTAGGAGCTCATGATTTATTATTAAATGTAAAAGTAAGTTCCATTAAAGATTTTTATAATCTCATTAATTTAAGATTAAAACCTTTAAATGAAATTAAAGAAATTGAAATTTTATTTATAAACAAAATTATAAAAACACCAAGCTAACAAAAGAGGGATGCAATAAAATATGCCAATTAAAGCAATTATTCTAGGCAAATTAGGAATTAGTGTAATAAAACCTGTCATTGAGGAGCTGAAAAAAATTCCTCAGATAACAAAAATTATGTCTTTAACGGGAGATTATGATGTTCTAGCAGAAATTGTTGTGGAAACTCCTGAAGAATTATATGAGATATTTGCCAATAAAATTGATATGATTGATGGAATTACCGCTTCGAATACTCATATGGTAATGAAAGAATTTACTAAATAATCATAAAAGCTTTCTATTAACTATTTCCTTAATGAAAAATGAAGCTACGATTTCAGCATAGCTTCCAGATCCAAATCCGGCATCATATCCTAATTCTTTAGCTAGTTCATTGCTTATCCTAGCTCCCCCACATATTAAAATAACTTTGTCTCTAATGCCTTCTGCTTCTAGGAGATCTACCAATTGAGTAAGATTTTTTACATGTATATCTTTCTGTGTAACAGTTTGAGATACAAGTAAAACATCAGCATTAAGTTCTATTGCTTTTTTAACAAATTCCTCGTTTGTTACTTGACTCCCTAAATTAAATGCTTCGATCATTTCATATTGTTCAAGACCGTAGTGCCCAGCAAAACCCTTCATATTAATGATTGCATCAATTCCGACAGTATGGGCATCTGATCCCGTAGAAGCCCCTAGAATAACTAACCTGCGTCCAATTTTTTCTTTTATATATGTATTAATCTGTTCTTTTGACATAATTTCTACTTCTACAGTTTCAACCT
>JBHLRA010000103.1:2239-5856 GCA_048883045.1 Candidatus Thorarchaeota archaeon
AAAGATATAGCTTGCATTTTCAATCGATAAAGCTCTATCTGACATAAAAGGAGTATGTATTGCCTCTGTTAACATACCAAGAAGATGTATTCTCTGATTTGTCATGATTGTTATCATATTAAATAATGCATCTTGAACATGGCCTTTGAATATATTTCCTGTCATAAATTTCGTGGGAGGCATATACTTTAAAGGAGATTTTGGAAATATCTCTCGTGCCATTTGAGCTTGAGAAAGTTCATATAAAAATCCATTTTCTAAATCAGGATTCATTTCAAAAGCATGACCTAATCCCATTTGTTCTTCCCTTAATCCCGCGAGTAAAGCAAACTGTTCATTAATAAATTGTGAAGCAAGAACAGTGTGCGCTGATTCATATGCATCAGCTGTTGTCAAATAATTATCTTCTCCAGTATTTATTATTACTCCCGCATAAGCATTTATCATTCTTGAGAAGTACTGGTCAATAATAGTCCTTTTCATATTAATGTCACGGAACAGAATTCCATATAATGCATCATTAAGCATCATATCAAGCCTCTCAAATGCACCCATTGCTGCAATTTCAGGCATACATAAACCAGAGCAATAATTAGTCAATCTAATATATTTCCCTAATTCTTCACTTACTTCATCTAATGCTTTTCTCATCAGTCGAAAATTCTCTTGAGTAGCATAAGTCCCGCCAAAACCTTCAGTGGTTGCTCCATAAGGTACATAATCGAGAAGACTTTGAACAGTGGATCGGATTACAGCAATTACATCTGCTCCTTGTCTGGCTGCAGCTTGTGCTTGGATAATATCTTCATAAATATTTCCTGTAGCTACAATGACGTATATTAATGGTTCCTTCTTATCACCATATTTCTGAAGTAGTTGTTCTCTCTTTTTCCTGTTTTTCGATATATTAATTAAAGTTTCTTGAGCAATGACGTTTATTATTGCTTTAATTTCATCAAAATCCTCAAGAGGGAGTTCTACTAAATCTAATTCTCCCTTGGCTATCTTTTCAGCGATCTCTTGAGGTGATAGATTTGTATGTATAATTGCATTACCAATATATATAGCTGCACCAATATTAAGTCCATTTGCTTTATTAATATTATCTATAACAATATTTGGGAGCGGTACTTCAAATTCATCTACACCATCTATACCTAATAGTCTGCAGACAGTTCTTTCAGTAGTTGTTGTAGTATGATTATCAATAAAAGTTTGAGTGTCAAACGCGATTCGTTTTGCCATCTCTCTTGCTTTTATTACTATTGAAAAATCTAAATTCAATTTACTTTCTCTCTGCTCTTTGTTTTCTATCATTCTATTCACAATTTCTAAAATTATTATTATATTTCATTAATATAATGTAGATTAACTACTTGCTCCAAGATCAAATACAGGAACCTTAAGATTTTTTCTCATCAAATCTAAAAAGGTTTTTTTTTCAAATTCATAACCCAATGGAGATGTTGGGTTTATCGTAACAGCAACTAATTTAATAGATTTTAAGACCTTCAGGATGCCCCCTTTTTTTTGAAACTTTTCTCTTATTTTTTTACTTAAGAAAAGTTTAGTAGGGTCTTCCACTAAAATCGTGATCTCTTTATATTTATCAGTAATATTCATTAAATCTTCTAAAAATTTATCAGTAAGTGCCCCTTTTATTACTAAATATTTGGAATTTTCATCAAGAGCAATTGAAATTTCTCTTGCAGAATCTAAAGACGTTAAAATATCAAGATGTTTTATAGAGTGATTATTCTCTATTATTCCCACGTTTGATTTTCTCAGTATATCACTTGCTAGAGCTCTTATTTCTTGATCTTCTTCATGTTTTAAAGTTAATAATTCAATTGTGTGAGTGGTTAAGTTTATAACGTTTTGCATGTCTTCTGATACAGATGCTCCCGTAGAAAGGATTGTGGCATCAGATATAATCGGTGTAGCATAGGATCTCCTATCAAAAGCACCATCAATCAGAATCAAATCACATCCTAGATCTTTTAATTCCAAGCATATTTCATACAAATATTTATTTATTGAAGGTCCGGCCAGTTCAATAAGACCATCACTTAATGCTCTTAATATAAAAATTTCGCCTAATGGAGTGTTAAATTGTGTTTTTCTTATTATTTCCATTTGAACTTCACTAGCTTCATAACTTTCTTTTGCTGTCGCTACAATAGTACCAGTCTTAATAAATATTCGAGGTTTTGGCAATTGTGTAATCACGTCATATTTTTCTCCATCTCTTCCAATTGAAGTTAAACCAAGTTTATACCCTTCTAAATTTCTTATTATGTAATTGAGAGTAGTAGTTTTACTCACATTTTTAGCGAGCCCTATTATCGAGATTATAGAATGCTTTTTTATATTCTCAAGAAAATTATCCATGAAGTCCATTTTCTCTCTAAGATGTAATGAATATTGATATTAACAGAAATATACCTTATTTATATAAAACTTTAACTTTATGATTCAGAATTTTTTCTTCTTGACTTTCTTAATAGATCATCTGGCTCTATTGTCTTCTTTTGACCACTTAATAGAGCACTAACCCCAATTTGTTTTTCACAGTCTTCACAATGGCAGCTAGGTATGTAATTCTCTGGTTCTTCATACGTTGTGATTACACCCTCAAAATTTCTTAACACAACGCGTTTATTTCCTTGAGATATTGTATAATCAGGCATAACTGGTATTTTTCCTCCGCCTCCAGGAGCATCGACTACAAATGTAGGTACACATAATCCCGAAGTATGCCCACGTAAGCCTTCAATAATTTCAATTCCTTGCGCAACACTGGTTCTAAAATGTCCTAGACCTATAGAAAGATCACATTGATATAAGTAATAAGGTCTTACTCTTATTTTTACTAAATCTTGTACTAATTTTTTCATTACATGAATACAATCGTTAACTCCTCTCAATAAAACAGATTGATTTCCAAGAGGTATCCCTGCATCAGCTAGCATTTCACATGCTTTGGTAGATTCATCAGTGATTTCATTTGAATGATTAAAGTGAGTATTAAACCAGATAGGGTGATATTTTTTTAACATTTCACATAATTCTGGTGTAATTCGAAAAGGATTTGTTACTGGCGCTCTAGAACCAATTCTTATAATCTCCACATGAGGAATATCCTTTAATTTTTTTAAAATATCTTCAATGTTTTCATCAGACCTTAACAAAGCATCCCCTCCAGATAATAAAACATCCCTTATTGAGGTTGTTTCTCTAATATATTCTATACAATTATCTATTTGTGATTTTGGAGGTGCTTTGTCATGATGTCCCGCAAATCTTCTCCTTGTACAATGTCTACAATACATAGAACAATTTTCAGTAATTAAAAATAAAACTCGATCGGGATAACGATGAGTAAGTCCGGGAACAGGAGAATCTATGTCTTCATGAAGTGGATCTTCAAGATCTCCACAATATCTTTCCAGTTCATGAACTGTCGGAATAGCTTGTTTTCTTATTGGATCATACGGATCATTAGGATCGATAAGGGATAAATAATATGGAGTAATTGCCATTCTGTATTCTTGTAAGATTCGAGGATCATCTTCCTCTTCCGTTAAAGTGATGTATTTCTTGAGTTCTTCTAAAGT
>JBHLRA010000103.1:5956-10630 GCA_048883045.1 Candidatus Thorarchaeota archaeon
ATTTTGATTTTTACAAGGCTAATAATACACTTCTCTGTAATTCACATACTCATTCTAAAATTATTGCTGAATATGGTTTTGCTCTTTTACTTTCAATGGCAAGGGAAATATCAAACAATGATCAATTGTTAAGAGAAGGGAATTGGGATTATAATCAATATCGCGCTCTTACTCTTTATGAGAAAACTATTTTATTTCTCGGATATGGAAATATTGCTAAATGCCTTAAGGAAATGTGTAAACCATTCAAAATGAAATACATCACAATTAAAAGAACTAAAGAATGTGACGACCAGAATATAGATATTTATACTCCTGAAGAGAAACTATCTGCTATTAAACAAGCTGATATTATTATTAACACCCTCCCTTTAACAAAAAGGACAGTTAACTTTCTTGATAAAAGTGAATTTGGAGTTATGAAACCAAAAACGATTATTGTGAATGTAGGGCGAGGAAAAACTATAAGTGAAGAAGCCCTATATACAGCTTTAAAGGATAAGAAAATTAGAAGCGCTGCAATTGATGTTTGGTACAATTATCCAGAGCGTAGATCACCAGAAAAACAAGAACCATTTCCATGTTATCCATCTAAATTTCCATTTCATGAATTAAAAAATGTGATAATGACGGCTCATAGGGCTTGGCAATCAGATGCGTTAATGGGAGATTTTAAACCATTTCTAGAAAACGTTAATAGATTTATTCGTGGTGAGACTCCTCATAATTTGGTGAATTTGGATGAGGAATATTAATTATTTATTAAAAAGATTTCAGTAGAGAATTATTTTATATATTTTTCTTTAAATATTTTTCTTAAAATATTTGATTCTTCTATTAAATCTAGAGTTATTTTTGCATGATTTTTTGTATATCCATTACCGATAATCATGGTAACATCTTTTCCTACCCCTTCAGCACCTAAAGCAGCTTTTGTGAAACTCGTTGCCATAGAAAAGAAATAAACAATCCCTCCATCTCTTACTGGAAGAATACTTGCCATTTCTGTATTAGGTATGCTTAAACAATTAATTGAAATATCTACTTCCTTGCCATTATTTGCATTTAAAGTTTCCTCTAATATATTTATTGGATTTCGAACATCACCAATAATAACCTCATGACAAAAATCTGTATTTCTGAGGAATTCCGCTCGTGATTCATTCCTAGCTTGACCAATAACCTTTCCTTTTTTACCACACATCTTTTTCGCCATATATGAGCACATTAAGCCAGACTTTCCAGTAGCACCAAGGATTAATACAACATCTCCTTCTTTTACAAGATTTTTAACCTGTGCTGGAGCTCCTGCGACATCAAGAGCGGCTAATGCTAACGTATTTTCGATATTTTCGGGAATTTTTGCATATTTACCACTCTCAAAAAGAATTGCCTTTCCTTTAATTTCTACTCTATCAATTTCAGGTTGAATATTGAGAATTTCATCTATTCTAAGTGGTGTTAATGAAAGTGATACTAAAGTGGCAATTTTATCACCAAGTTCTAAATCAATTTTATCCTTTAATGCATCGCCAATTTGTTCTACACGTCCCATAAGCATACCGCCAGAACCAGTTACAGGATTTTGCATTTTACCTCTTTCATTAACTATCTCATAAATTCTTTTTTTGATTTTATCGATATCACCATTAGCTTCATCCTTTAATTGCGTAAAACTAGCTGAATCAATATTCAAGTAGTCTACATCAATTAAAATTTCGTTATCATATATTTCCATGTTATTAGAAATTTTAATTGCAGGTTGAGGTAAAGATCCTACTGGTTCAAGAACTCTATGAGTTCCATATTTATTTCCTTTTTTCATATTATCACCATTACAATTAATGCTTATGTTTTTATTCCTATGTAAAGGCCTCTCTCTTTCATTAAACCATCCTTCAAAAATTCAGCTTTTAATCCAGCTTTAGTCATAATATCTAAGAATTTTTCTACTTCAAAGAGTCCTAATTCGTGTCGATCAACAAAGTATTTTACATCTTCATTTTTTTCAACAATTAAATAGTGCATTTCCATTACAGACAGTTCATTTTCTATTTTCGTTGTGTTTAATCTAGCAATCTTTATATTTTCACCATCATAAGTGGTCATTCCAGGATGTCCAACCCTATAAGTAGATTTTGTAAACCATGGTTCTATAATTATAACGCCTCTTTTTTCCAAATGATTAGAGAAGTTTGCAATCGTCCTTGCTAGATTTGAATATGTTTTTACATATCCTATAGAGCTAAACATACATAAAATTATATCAAATTTGCTTTTTAAATCAAAATCTATCATATCTGCTTGCATAAATTTAACTTCTTTTATGTTCTGTTTAGCGATTGCAACCATTTCATCATTAAGATCCATCCCTACACAAGAAAAATCATTTTTAAGATATTCTAAATGTTTTCCTGTTCCACATCCTACATCAAGTAATCTTTTACCTTCTGATTTTTTATAATCTTTAATTAATTCCTTAATTCTTTCAACTTCTTCTTCATAATTCTTCCAGGAATATATCAAATCATAGTATTTAGCTAATTCCTTATACATAATTAACTATTTCCTTCTATTTTATTTCATTTTTAATCCTAATATTTTTCTTGCTTCATTAGGACTTGCTATTTCTCTTCCTATTTCATTTGATATTTTAACTGCTTTTTCAACAAGTTCTCCATTCGATTTTGCTAAATTCCCCTTTGACAAATATACATTATCTTCAAATCCTACCCTCACGTGCCCTCCCATTTTAATGGATAAAGTGATCATAGGAAATTCGTGCCTTCCTATGGCACAAACTGTAAACGTAGAATCATCAGGAATACTGCCTTTAAGAAATTCCAAATCTCGTTGGGTTGCAGTAATGCCACCAATAACTCCTAATACAAAATTAAAATGTAAAGGTTTCTTAATGTATCCTTTTTGATGTAATCTTAACGCAGTATCTATCATTGCTTTATCAAAGCATTCTAGTTCATATCTAATATTTCTTTTGTTCATTTCCTCAGCAAAATATATTATAGTGTTTTCCGTGTTAACAAAAATTTCATCTCCACCACCATAATTCATCGTTCCACAATCAAGCGTAGCAATTTCAGGGGGAGGATCTAAATAAATAGGTTGAAGCCTCTCTTCATTAGTCATTCCAACAGCTCCTCCCGTAGAAGGCATTATTATTACATCTGGGCATCGATCTTTGATTTCTTCTATACATACTTTGAATCTTTCCTTACTTTGAGTAGGAGTTCCATCATTTTCTCTAACATGTAAATGAATGATACTTGCTCCTGCTTCATATGCGGATTCCGCTTCCCTTCCTATTTCTTCCACAGTATATGGTATATTTGGATTATATTCCTTTGTAACTTCTGCTCCACATATAGCAGCAGTTATAATCAATTTTTCCATTAGTATCACTTAAATATGTAATAAAAAATTAGACTATAATAATTTTTTAGCTTCTTTTAAAGATTCATCAATCATATTTGCTGCAAATTCTAAATCTGTTTCTGAATGACGGTAACAAATATAACCATGATGGTATGGTTGAAGAAATACTTTTCGTCGAATTAGTTGCCTATAGAATTCTTCTCTAAGCTTTCTATAAAGATATTCTTTATCGGGCGTAAAAGTAATATATGGCATCCACGGATCTCCAGAGTAAATACAAGGCACTCCACTATCTTCAATACTTTCTTTAACTTGCTTTGCAAATTGGAATCCTTTTTGACGAATATTACTTAATACATTTTCACGTTCTAGGATTCTAATTGTTTCAATAGACGCTATTTGAGCAAGACTGTTCGGAAAAAAGGTTGAGCTTAAAAAAACTTTCTCTACTAGTACATCCATATATTCTGCTTTTCCAACTAATGTACTTATGGGATAACCATTTCCCATAGCTTTTCCAAAAGCAGCAAGATCAGGAATAACTCCAAACATTTTCTGCGCTCCTCCCATGTCAACGCGAAATCCAGTTCTTATCTCATCATAAATTAATAAAGCATTATTTTCGTCTGCTAACTTTCGTAAGCCTTCCAAGTATCCCGGTTGGGGCATCTCAACTTCTCGACCTCCAGGTGTATGGATTGGGTTGATTATAATAGCTGCAATTTCATCTTTATTGTTTTTAAATAAGCGTTCAACTTCTTCTAAATTATTAAATTCAAATTCATAAAAATCTTCGTATAATTTCTTAGGTATACCTGCTTCAATCCCATGCACTTCACTGAAAGCATCATACCAACCATGATACCCACAGCTAAGAACCTTTAATTTTTTTGTATAAGCTCTTGCTACTCTTATTGCTGCAATAGTGGCATCAGTTCCCATCTTCATTAAAACTAATTTTTCGCAAGATGGTATCAATTCACTTAGTTTTTTTGCCAATTCATTTTGAACTTGTTGAGTTAACGACATACAGAATCCTTTATTGCGAATTTGATTAATAACAACATTATCAATTTCCTCCTCTCGATGACCAATTATTATTGGTCCATAAGCACATAACATATCAATATATTCATTTCCATCTACATCTATTACTTTTCCTCCTTTTGCAGATTCAAAGAATATAGGATATTCACCTTCTACGAAATTATAAGGACGACGTATACCTAATATCGCTCCCGGAATTAAATTCAATGCTTCCTCATAAAATTTGAATGTATT
>JBHLRA010000104.1:0-10530 GCA_048883045.1 Candidatus Thorarchaeota archaeon
TTTATTTTGGGATTAATACCTCTTGTTTTTTATATTACGGAAGGGATTGAACCTGAGCGAGGACGATCTGAACCAGAGTTTGAGGATTTTAAAGGAGAAATTAATTATAATTACAAAATTACATTTAAAAGCCTTTCAGAACTTTTTAGAAGGAAATCTATTGGAGCAATTTTGCTGTATGTGTTATGTTCTGGAATCGCGACTTCTACTCTTGGAATCTGGGGTATATTTTATATTACTTCGAAAATTGGGGATGTTAATGCAGAATTAGCAGCTACTACAATATATCTTATTGCTGGTGCTGGAGCCCTTCCGGGAACTATTATCGGTGGAAAATTAGGGGATCTATATTTGAGTAGAGGAAAAGATAGGGGGCGTGCGGTAATTTCTTTCATTGGAGTTGTTCTTGGTGTTTTATTTACACTAGGTTTTTATTTAATTCCATTTTTCACCGCTAATACATTTCAAATTATTTTTTCTTGGATATTCTTTATACTTCTAGGATTTTTAGGGTATTTTTTTGCGACTTTTTCAGTTGGAAATCAATTCGCTATTTATTCAGAGGTTTGCCTTCCAGAACTAAGAAGTTCTGCAAACGCAATGAATGGTTTAATGGTAAATATTGGGGGAATTTTTGGGAATCTTCTATTATCTTATTTAATAGAGAACAATTTATCTTGGTTACCATTTGCTATTTCACTTGTATTGCTAATTTGGCTTGCTGGTACACTTCTCTGGATCTTTCCATACTTTTTCTATACTAAAGAAAAAAAAATTTGTAGCGATATATTATCAGAAAGAAGGAGAGAATTAGAAGCAAAATTAAGAGAATAACTTCCAAAACGTTCTATAAAATTTATTCTATTTTTTTACAATAAAAAGCAGAATCACCATATTTAAAGATGTCTTTTTCAATCGTTGTAATTTGGAAAATTTTTTCCAAGGTTTCTAGCAATTGTTTATAATCACTCTTCTCTAAATATAATTGAAAAATAGATTCTTCTAAATTCTTATCCCATTCTTTAAAAAAATTAATCCAATAGGTCTTTTCTTTTTTTTGGGGTGAAATATAAATTACATTTATAATATCTAAATCTAAGAAAGCTATATCATTCTTTTTTATTATCTTATCTGTGTTAAATTTGAAATCATCAATTTTTGCCAAGTAAAATGATTTTTGAATCCATCTCCTATTAGTCAAAATGAAGAATTCTTCATAATTTCTTAAATTACTTAATTCTATCTTTAATTTTTTTGCAATTTTCTTATATTCATTATAAATTCTAAATAAGAGAGATAAAGGAATAACAGAGATGAGTACAACAGTTAATAAAATGAATAATGTTAACAAAAAATCAAAATTAATTGTTGAAGTTAAAAAATATAATATTATACTAAATAATGAGATAACTATGGTAAGAATAGAAATATTTAAAGTAAATCTTAATTCTTTTAATTCATTAGTATAAGCTTTTTTCTTCCATAAAATTTTCTCCTCATTGTATAAACTAGATTCCATATCTTTAAAGGATACCATATTTAACCCAAATAAACTATTTTATAACATTTTCCTCAAATAATTTCTTGTTGACATCAACACCAACTCCTGATTTTTCTATTGCATAGATGAAGCCTTTTTCAACTTTTATTGGCTCTTCAAGCATTTGAAATTGCTCAGGGTAATAAGGAAATTCGCAAAATTCACATCTCGATGCCATTATAAAGTGTAGATTAGCTGCTAAGATATGTCCAAAACCAAAAATATGAGGGATGCAACGAACACCTTTTACTTCTGCTAAAGCATCAATTTTTTTGACCTCCATATAACCACCACTTCGGGTTACATCTGGTTGGACAATATCATAACAGTTTTTATCTAGAATATCCTCAAATCGGAAAATACCCATGTCATTTTCACCACCTGCAATGGGGATAGGAGACAATTCTCTCAATTTAGAAAGTCCATTAAGATTATCAGAGGGTAAGGGTTCTTCCAACCATGTATAATCATATTTGTAACAAAGTTTAGCAATCTTTAACGCATCAATAACTGAGGTATAAGCTGAATTTACATCTAACATTAATTCTATGTCGGGAAAAGCGTCTCGAACAGCTTTAAGGAGTTCTGCATCCTTTTTAATACCTTGACCTATTCTCAACTTAACAGCTTTGAATCCTCCCGCTTCAATCGCTGCTTGAGCCGCTCCAACCGCCGCTTTAGGTTTATAAAGTCGAAATAACGAAGCATATGCCTTTACTTTCTTCTTTCGTCCACCAAGGAGTTTATAGATTGGTTGTTTAGTAACTTTACCAATTATATCCATTAATGCTACCATGACAACACTCGTAGCTTGAGGTATTCCAAACATAATCCTATTTGTTGTATGATATATATCATCATAGATCGCATCTGTCATAAAAGGGTCACGTTTAATTAATAATTTGCTGAGTGCATCATTAATAAATTGTTTTTGTGCAAGATTGGATAAATTCCAATGAGATAGTGCCCAACCGTCGATACCCTCATCAGTTATAATTTGAGTGTACAGTCCTGAAGCTTTCAACCTTGGCATACTCCCAAGTTTAATCGAAAAATCGAGTTGAACTAAATGTGTTTTAACATCTGTAATTAGCATTTACTTTTTCAATCACATTTTAACATTTTTAGATAATATTAATTTACATTTTTTTATAGTTAAATTTTTAGAATAAGAAGAATTTTTTTCTTTTGAATAAGCAACTATTATATTCTTTAATATTATTCTTGGTTTGGTTGGAGTGTCTGATATATTTAACGGAGCAGTGGAAAAAAATCCTCATGAAGACTTATGTGTTGTTTATGTTCTTTATTTTGATGAAAAGAAAGGACAAGTTCCCCTATTAATGTATCCTGATGATAGACTTAGAAATAATAAGAAATATATGCGACCAATAAATTTTCATCCAGTTTGGTTCTTAGAAACTGAAGAACTCGACCACATTGATTTAGAATATAAAGGATACGCTTTTTTTGGTAAAAAATTTAAGATAAAATCAGAAAGACCAAAAAGAAGGGCAGGACTTGACGAAGACACTCCAGAAACAATCGTATTAATCGTATCTCTGCCTGTAGAATTAGAAATTTTTGGTGATGAGTTAATAAAACAATTGACGGAAAAATTGCAAGATAAGTTTGAGGATCAATTATCTGAAGTCATAGAAAGTGAGATTGCATCTGAGGCTGTGATCAAGACACCAAAAATTCAAGAACGTATATCCAGCGGTAATAAAGTTAAAGTTTTTATGAGAGAACTAATTGATAAGGAAATTAAGGATTATTTTTCAAATGCTATTGAAAAAAAGTCTGATTCTCCCTCTCTAAAAACTCAAAAAGCAATCTCATATTTCTCTTTAAAAGGATTTGAATTTTCTCCTCTAAGTAGCTTAAAAGGAGATAAAGACTTTCTGAATGAAAATATTTTTGATTCATCAAAAATTACGAGTCCAGAAATTATTCCCTTACCTAGACTCGCAGTAAATAGGGTTAATTTTATAGAAAACAGCCAAGAAATTGAAATCACAGTTCAAAATAATACAGATGAGGAATTAAAAAACCTCTCTATTATTATTACCCATATTAAAGAATATTTTGAAAAAGAAGTAATGAACCAAGAGGTAGACTTTTGGTTCCCTCAAGAAGAACTGTTATTTGTAACACCTATAGTCCCCCATATTAATGAATATTTATTTTCCATCAAGAGGGATGATGGAAGTGGGAACATGCAAAAAATTTTAACGCATAGAATTGATTTAAATCAAATTAATAAAATTACAAATTAGGATAGAATAAATAATGTCAGAAAATGAAATTCAAGATGAGGATATTATTATTAGAAATTATCGAACTTCAGATTATCAAGCAACTTTGGAGATTTTACAAGAACTCCATAAATTATACGATATCGGTTTAAGAGAAGAACAATGGAGAGAATCATCTGGATTAAGACAGTTCAAACCAAATCTTAAACGTATAACTCTAATTGCTGAGTTTAAACCCACAGGTGAAGTTGTAAGCATGGGAATGATTGAAGCTGTAAAAAATACACTAGGACAATATATTGGATATTTAGATAACTGGGCTACAAAGAAAAGCTTTATTGGTAAACACGTAGGAAAGTTATTAGCGGATAAAGCTATACAAATTCTTCAGTCATGGGGTTGTGAATCGGTGAGAATCAATTTACCCTATAAATCAGAAAATAAATTACTGAATGTTTTTGGAAAAACAGGATTTCATCCAATTATAACTGTACTTGAAAAACGGTTTTAAATATTCAATAAGATTATTGATCGAAAAACATTTTTACCGGTAATTCAGACCATTCTTGCCTGATTGTAAGTTCAATTTTTTTATTATCTCTAGGTTTTTTAGAGGGAATATTACCTTTTTGACTCATCTATTTACTAATGATTTCATTCATAACATTGATAAAGGTAGTATATTCTTTTCTAAGGAAATATAAGTCAAATGGATTGTGGGATTTTAGGATTAACGCGTAATAGGGTTGAACACTAAATTTTATATAAAACTGTTTGAATAAAAAATATTTCCCTAGCTTATGTATCAAGAATTGATCTTCTTGGTCTCCTAATCCCATTTCTAAAAAATTGTCGTTTAAAGTGAGAAAATAACCAATCGATTTATTTAATAAAAGCTTAGCACCATCATTTTCATAATAGGCACCAATAACTAGTGTATTATCATCAATAATCATTAATCCTTCACAATTTAATTTTTTAGCGAATTCTTCAATTGTTTTTTGTAATAATTGAGACTTTGGGTATAACTCTAATAAAATTTGGGACATTGCATTCATAAGAGAATATGTATCATAAATAGATGTCTGGAAGAAATGAATAGGTTCATAGCTAATATAGTTCTTAATTGTATCAGTTAATTCGGTGATATAATTATTTAGCTTGTCCTGACTACTTCGCACCAAACTAGGATCGCATTTATGAAAGAAAACATTTATTGGTGGATTAATTTTCAACTTTATGAATTGATTAATGACATCTTGAAGATAACTTAATGCTTCATTCATTCGCTCATCATTTCGTATATCTATAACATACATTGCAATTTCTGTATCGTCAAAAAATTTACCTGGATTTTTTAAATATGAGATACGATAAGTTTTTTGACCACCTAAATCCCATTCACTAACTTCTCTATCTAATAATGTAAAAACTCTTCTATGAGCTCCTTTTGTTGGTTGAATTTTTGCGATTTTTGAAAACTCACGTTTAAGTACTTGAATTATACTTGATTTTCCTGCCGTATCTAGACCAGTAAATAAGATTTTATGTGATATGGGCTCTTCTTCAGTTAAGTATTCCAATTGTTTTTCACACTCTTTAAATATTGTTACATAAAATAAATAAATAGATTATGTTTTAAGTTTTTTGAAGCTCTTATAAAACTTGAAGAATATTTGATATATTTGGAAAATCTGGTTTTCAACCAATAATACTTGTACTTGAAAAAAGATTTTAGTTTTTAGAGTAGAAGTTTTAAAGTGGTAATTGTTCAAATCTAGCTTGGAAAAATCGCAAATGTTTAGGTTCAAAAACCATTTTTAGTCCAGGTATCGTATCCCTTTTTTTATAGAGTCTAGTTAAAGACTCCGCTACATACTCCATATGCGTATTAGTGTATACACGACGTGGTACTGTAAATCTAACAAGTTCTAAAGCAGGGAATATGTTTTCACCAGTTTCTTTATCTCTTCCTTTAGATATTGCTCCTCTCTCCATTGTCCTAACAGCAGAATCCTCATAGACAGCAGCTGAAAGAGTTTGAGCAGGCCATTGTTCTCGTGGAAGGTGTGGTAGGAATTTTAATGCATTTACAAATACAGCATGACTTCCTATAGGTTTTACAATGGGAACATTAGCTTTTTGGAGAAGGTCACCTAAATACCTTACTTGATTTATCCGATATTTTAAATATTCATACTCTGCTCCTTCACGTAAGCCAAGAGCTACCGCCTCCATATCTCGACCTGCCATTCCTCCATAAGTGTGAAGTCCTTCAAATAAAACAACCATCCCTCGTGTATGATCGAAAATTTCTTTGTTATGTGTCGCTAGAAAACCCCCCATATTAACTAAACAATCTTTTTTGGCGCTATATATACAACCATCTGAATAACTCATCATCTCTCTCAGGATATCAATGATAGGAGTATTTTCATAGCCGGATTCTCGTTCTCTAATAAAATATGCATTTTCACTTGAGCGTGTCGCATCAAAAATAATTTTAAATTTATAATCATTACAAAATTCTCGTAATTCTCTTAAATTTTTCATTGATACAGGCTGACCTCCGGCCATATTAACATTCATTTCCACGTTTACAAATGCTATTTTTTCTGGTCCATGCTCATCAATTAAATTTTGAAGCTTCTTTAAATCAACGTCTCCTTTAAAAGGATTTTCATTGTCAGGATCATGAGCATCATCAATTATAATATCAACCATAGTTCCGCCTGCTAATTCAACATGAGCTTTTGAGGTTGTGAAATACATGTTCCTTGGAACCAGTTGACCTGGTTTTGTGAGATGTCCATACATTAGATGTTCTGCGCCACGTCCTTGGTGAACTGGGACAACCAATTCAAATCCAAGAACATCTAGAATTGCTTTTTCAAGTTTATAAAAGCTTTTTGCACCCGCATAAGCCTCATCTCCTAACATCATACCTGACCATTGAACATCTGACATAGCAGACGTTCCTGAATCGGTCAATAAATCGATGTAGACGTCTTCTGACTTCAATAAAAAAGTATTATATCCTGCTTCTTTTATCGCTTCACTTCTTCTCTTTTGATCAGGCATTCCTACATGTTCGATCATCTTAATCTTAAAAGGTTCGGGAGGACCATTCATATTAGAATTCACATTAATATATTTTTGAGTATAAATGCAAAAAGAATGCTGATTTGAAAAACTTTTCGTAGAATCCTACCCATGGTTATCCCATTAATGAGGAAATTCTTTCCAAACTTCGGAAAGCGAAAAATTATTTAAATTTTAATCATCATTTCTTTTTCAAATTCAGGTATAAGTACTTCTATATGTGGAAATTTTTCTGTTATATATTTTATCAGAGGTTCTAAATCTTCGGTCCTACTAATGGGTGGCATAACATTATCCCAATGATTAGGAATTACAATTTTTGGTTTTAAAATTTCAACCATTTTATTCCAAAAAAAGAATCCAAATTACTTGAATTCCATACGAATTAATTAATTACAAAAGTAGGTCAAGTTTATAAAAATATATTAATGGATTGGAATGGAGATTTTGACATTTTTAACCCAATTAATGATATTTTCAAAGAATTATTTTCTAAAAAATACTTAATATTGGCTTTATTTTAATCTATAATTTAATTAAAAGTGCAATTTTTTATATAAAGGTCAATAAAAACCATGCGAATATCATCGCATTTTTTTCAAGTTTACGGAAATATTTTAATCGTGATTCATTCAAAATAATATACATTATTAATTATAAATTTAAAAAATTAAATCTGAAAAGGGGAGAAAATAAAAAATGATTGGTATAAAATCATATGGAGCATATTTGCCAAAATATCTTTTGCCGAGAGAATATATAGGTAAAGCTTGGGACTTTCCGATCGTTCCTGGTACAAAATCAGTAGCTATGGAGGACGAAGATAGTCTCACAATGGCTGTAGAAGCTGGTTTGGATTGTTTAATGGGATTTGATCCAAAAAAGGTTGATGGATTATTTTTTGCATCAACAACCCAAGTATATACTGAAAAAGACTCTGCTTCTTTAATTGCTACTGTTTTAGATATGAGAGAAGACATTATTACTGCAGATTTTACTGATTCTTTAAAAGCAGGAACAACTGCAATTGCACGAGCAATTGATACTATCAAAGCAAATAAGGACATTAATAGTATTCTTGTAGTAGCGTCGGACACAAGAGCTCCAGAACCATCAACAATGTGGGAATATGGATTTGCTGATGGTGCTGCTGCTTTATTAATAGCTGAAGGAGAAAATCTACCTATATCCATAGATGATTATTATTCAGTTTCAGCAAATGTTACTGGACCTTGGAAGAGAGCAGATAAAGACAAATTTATACGAACTTTCGAAGGAAAAATGGATGCGAAATTTTATTTTGAGAACATTATTAAAGTAATGTCGGAGGTTTTAAAGAGAAATAATTTAAAACCAGAGGATATCTCTGTTGCGGCATACTATTATAATAATCCAAGAATGCATGGTAGAGTTTCAAAATTAATGAAGTTCGCAGGAGGTGTTGCGCAAAATAGTGTATTTTTTCAACTTGGCGATTTAGGAACTCCAATGCCATTTATACTTTTAATAGGTGCTTTAAGAAGACCTAAACCAGAAGCAAAAATTATTATGGCAGGATTTGGCGATGGAGCAGATGGAATTCTAATGCAAGTTCAAAATCGAGATGCTTTAAGAGATCTCGGAAAAAGTAGAATGGGATTCTTAGGACACCAAAAATCGATGGCATCATTAAAAAATTACAATAAGTTTCTTGATTTCAAACAAATTCTCGAAAAAGATAGATATATAAGGAAAAGCTCTCCTGTCCTAATTTGGCGTGATACGGCATCAGTATACAAATGGTATGGTGTAAAATGTAAAAATTGTGGAACAGTTCAATATCCAGATATGCTTCGATCATGTTATATTTGTCGAGCTGATGATCAATTTGAGCGAGTAAAGCTTGCATTAAAAGGTACAATTTTTACTTATACATTAGATCATTTAGTAGGAGGAACCTATCTTGATACTCCAGTACCTCGATGTGTAATTGATTTAGATGGAGGCGGAAGAGTTCTATTGAATATGACAGAAATCGAGAATCCTGAAGAGAATGTTCAAATTGGTATGAGAGTTGAATTAACCTTCAGAAAAGAACATGAAGGTGCAGAATTTAAAAATTATTATTGGAAATGTCGTCCCGAAAGGGGGAGACCATAAAGGAGGTAATAAAAAATGGCAAGAAAAGGAATAAAAGATAAGGTTGCTATAATAGGCTGTGATATGACGAAATATGGAGAGCTATGGGATAAAAATCAATATGATCTTCTATTTGAGGCTTTTCAAGGCGCTTTGAAAGATACTGGAATTAAAAAAGATGAAATTGATGCTAGTTGGATTGGAATATTTTATTATTTTACTGGTCTTTCTGGGGCTATGGTTGAAGATATTTTGAGACTAGATGGAAAACCTTCAACTAGAGTTGAAAATTATTGTGCTAGTGGAATGGATGCTTTTAGAAATGCATCATTTGCTATTGCTTCTGGAGCATATGATGTTGCACTTGCCTGTGGAGTAGAGAAATTAATGGATGAAGGAGGAAGTGGGCTTCCCGGTTTTACACTTTTTGGACACCCTTTATACCCAACACCCTCTGCACCTGCGATGTTTTCAATGGCAGCAACAAGAAGTTTTCATGAATACGGATGGACTAAAGAAGATTTAGCTCGCGTAGCTGTTAAAAATCATGATAATGGTGCTGATCATCCTAAAGCACATTTTCGAAGCAGAATCACAATTGATCAAGTAATGAAAGCCCCGATGATTGCTGATCCACTAGGTCGTTTTGATTGTTGTGCTATGAGTGATGGAGCAGCTGCTCTTATCTTAACAACACCAGAATTAGCTGAAAGCTATGCTCACGCGGATGATTATATTTTAGTTAAAGCTAACGCAATTTCATGTCAAACCAATTTTCCATGGTATGTTCCTTCAGGGGGTCCGGGAGCAGAATTCACCCATTTCCCGGCAACTGAGAAAGCTGGAGCCTATGCCTATAAAGAAGCAGGAATTACTGATCCTCGTAAGGAAATTGATTGTGCTGAAGTTCACGATTGTTTTACAATCACAGAACTATTAAATTGCCAAGATTTACAGTTTTGTGAAAGGGGGCAAGCTGCTGAAGAATTAAAAAATGGTACATTTAATTGGGATGGTGAAATCGCAGTTAATCCATCTGGAGGATTGAAAAGTTTTGGGCATCCTATCGGAAGTACTGGCTGTAGAATGCTAACAGAAATAACAAAACAATTGCAAGGAAGAGCTGAAGGAAGACAAGTTCCTGATGCAAAAGTTGGATTATGTCACAATCTCGGTGGAGCTTTTACTGTTTGTTCTGTAACAGTCTTAGGTCAAAGAGATTAATTTATAACAAATAATTTTTTATTTTTTTTTTTTAAAAAAAAAGAATTGGTTTTTCTTTTATTAAGAAATTATCTATTCTATACCAATTCTAGCTGTTAATTTTACTATTAAGAAAATTACAAATGCTACAATTACAAATGTAATCAAATCTCCTATAAATGCACCAATTCTAAATGGTCCAAGCACTAATAATTCCCATTCTATTCCTGGTAAGGCAAATTCTATTACTGGCATCACCAGATTGTCTACTAAAGACTTTACTAACGCACCAAGATAAATACCCATTAT
>JBHLRA010000105.1:0-10382 GCA_048883045.1 Candidatus Thorarchaeota archaeon
CATGCAGATTTAGGACACATTGATCATATTGACCATGTAGATCATGCAGATTTAGGACACATTGATCATATTGACCATGTAGATCATGCAGATTTAGGACACATTGATCATATTGACCATGTAGATCATGCAGATTTAGGACACATTGATCATATTGACCACATAGATCATGTAGATCACATAGAAAGTACTGATTACACAGACCATTATGATGATACAGGAGATTTCAATTTATTTAGTGATACGACCCCTGCTCCTTTTATGTTGTTATTTTCCACATCATTATTAATTTTTGGGATAGCTGGAATATTATTCTATTATTTATTCGATATTAAAATCAAGTTTCTAATATATTTTGCATCATTATTATTAACCTATCTATTTTCCAAACTTATATCTATTACTTGGAAAAGTATAGCTAAATCTAGATTCTATAATATCTCTTCTACTCAAAATTTAATTGGACAAAAGGGAGTCATTATTTTAGATGTAGATAGAAGAGGTGGAGTTATTAAAATTCCTTCTAATAATCCAATGAAATTTGAAAGACTTCATGTGAAACCAATAAATCCTGAATCTTCTTTCGAGAAGGGAGAGGAAGTTTATATATGTGATGTAAAAGACGGGTTTTTATTAGTTGATAATAAAATAAACTCAATTCGATATAGAAGGAGGTAAGAATGGTGATAATTAAATTATTAGTTAAATTTCAAAATCTTCAAAAAAAAAAAATACAAAATATATTTTAAATAAAAATTAGGAGGGAAAAAAAAAGGAGATGTTGTTTCAAGAAGTGTTTCCATGGGTTACAGGATTAGTGGTTGTAATAATAATCGTAGCTTTCTTATTTTTAATTTTTATGGCAACCAGATATAGAAAGTTTAAAACAAACCAGTTTGTAATACATTTACGAAATGGTAAGGTAAAGCATGCTGGTTTAGGAGGAAGTCTATGGTTATTACCTTTAATTGATGAATATCTCGTAATTCCTACGACAAGTATTCAAACAACATTAGAGGCTCACGAACAAGTTGTTTCAATGGAATATCAAAACATTTCAATTGTTGGTATGCTGATTTGGAAAGTGATTGATCCTGAAAAAGCATTTAGCGCTGTCAGTTGGGTTAATAGAGATGAAAACTATGTTGAAAAGATTCTGAAAAATGCCGCAGAGGCAATTATTCGTACTACATGTGCTAATATGCCAATTGAAAAAATAATCCGAGAACGTCGTGAAATAATAAACATTGTAAGTAAAGAAATACATGAATTAACAGCTGATTGGGGAGTTATTATCGAGTCAATTGAAATACGCGAAGTAAATATTCTAGAACCAGGATTAAAGAAGAATATGGAGGCTGTAAAACAAGCAGTTGAGGCAAGAAAAGCTAGAATTGCAAATGCCGAATCTGAAAGAGAATCTAGAATGCGAGAATTAGAGGTCCAAAATGAAATAGGGATTCAAAATCAACAAGTTGAAAAAGAAATTGAGTTGCGTAGAAAAGACAAAGAGATCGCTATTGCAGAGCAAGAAAGAGAACGTAAAAGAATTGAAGCTGACGGTGATAGACAGAAAAAGATTATTGAAGCTGACGCTGACGCTCAACAGATTAAAAGAAAATTAATTGCTCAGGCAGAAGGTGAAGCGGAAAATATCAAACAGCAAATGCTTGCTCAAGCGGAAGGTTTTCAGAAACAAGTTGAAGCAATGAGTACTGCTGATGAAAGATTTTTAGCAGTTCAATTGACTAACATTTTACCTGAGATATTCAAGAATCTGAACCCAGATAAAATGTTTATCATGGGTGATGGAAATGAAGCATTTAGTTCGCTTTCAAGAGCTATAATGCCATTCCTGCAGCTGTTACCAGAATATTCGGATAAGATCAAGGATTTTTTTAACAATGGAGGAGCTGAAAAAATAAAAGAAATTTTAGTAAAGAAATAGCTCCAATTTTTTTTTACAAAATAAAAGAAAAATTAGTAATTCAAAAGAGAATAATAAAGCGGGAGTTTTTTTGTGTTAAGTGATATTGAAAAATTATTAATGGAAGGAAATTTCCAATTCCAAAACATAATAGCCCAAAATCAAGAGAGATCTTTAATTAAAAAAGGATATCCAAAGTATCCTATATTATTTCTTACCTGTATGGATCCAAGAATTAATATATATGAAATATTTCAATTTAAACCAGGAGATGTATTCATCCTAAGAAATGCTGGAAATATGTGCACTCTAGATTTTATGAGATCTATTGTACTCACCATTTACAAATATAAAGTTAAATACATTATAGTTTTGGGGCATTTTGATTGTGGGATGACGAAATTAAATATGACAGACTTAAGAAAAGAAATACCTCATGATTTTTTTATACAATTATCAAAAAGATATTCAGATTTTCTTTCAAATATATATGAATTCTTCAAACCATTTAATAATGAAATTAGTAATATAATTCACCAAATTAACAATCTCCAAGTTATAACTAAATTTTTTCCTGATGTGGAAGTACTAGGGATGGTATATGATACTCAAACTGGTTGGGTTTTTCACCAAGATGATTTTAAAGAGTTATTAATCAAGAAAAATCAATCTGAAATTTATGAGAAATTATTAAATGAAAAAAGCTTAGCATTATCGAAATTTCTTGAAGTAAATAAAAGATATCAAGTTTCGGAAGATAAAACGGAAAAAATCAAATTAGAGAAGCAAGAACTTCAAGAAGAGCTCAATTTTATTGAAACGGAAACAAAAAATATAATGACTCCCTTAACTCAGAAAAAACCAATATCCAAAGAAAGTGACATACCTAAAATTCAGATAAAAATGCCTAAAATTCAAATTCCTAAAATCTATATCCCCAAATTAAAAATTCATATACCAAGAAGTGCTAAAATAAAGGATGATTAAAAAAAATTATATGATTTATAAAAACGAATAAAGTATTTAGATTATTTTTCCTTAGTTTTTTCAGCATATTTAGTTAAATTGTCCAAGAGTTTTCTTAAATAATTTTCAAATTCATCCATTTCTTCTTCAGAAAAGCCCTTATAATAAATGTTTCTCATCTCATTAGAGACTTTAAAAAATTTCTGCTGTAGAGTAGCATCTTTTTTTAACAATTTTATGTTTATTGTCCTTTTATCATTAGCATCTTGTACACGTTGAATAAATCCTGCTTCTTCAAGTTTGTCTAACATATAAGATAAAGTTGCTTTACTCAGGAGGGTTTTTCTTTTAAGTTCTTGGAAGGATATATCATCTTCTTGCCAAAGTGGAAACATCACTCTACCTTGAGCAGGAGTCAATTCATTTACATCAAAATCGCGAAGTATTTTAGCAAAAATCTTTTCTGATAATTTTCGGATTTTTAACATTAAAAATCCTGCTTCTCTTAGCTGTTCCTTCTTTTCTTTGGTATTTTCTGGCATTTTAGTATTTACTAATTATGTAATTATCTATAATTCAGTTAGAAATTTATTCACAGTATTTCTAAACAGTTTAGGTTGATCATCATGTACAACATGGCCTGCATCGGGTATTTCAACGAATTGACAATTATTTATCAATTTTGACATTTTATGAGCATGTTCCCTTTGAAATAGACTAGATCCTCCTTTAATAATTAGAGTGGGACATTTAATATGCTCTAATTCCTCCCAATTTGATTTTCCAAAACTTAAATTTAGAATTTTGAGTAGATGTTCGAATTTAAAAATAGGATAGTAACCCGATTCTTTTTCTTCAAGCAATTCTATGAAGTGATCTGCAAAAGTAGGATGTAGATCTCCAAAAAATAAACGTGCTTCTTTTAAACAACCGAATGGAATTGGCCATGACATAAAAAATTTTTTCCATTCCTCAATAGCATCCAATTCGGGTGGTTGAGCACTCTTATCTTCGATTATTAGTGCTTTAACGAGTTGTGGGTGCTTAACTGCTAAACCCCAAGCAATCGAAGCCCCCATAGAATGTCCAATCACAATACTACTTTGAATCCCTAGTTCATTCATAGCTATCGCAATATCTTCAATCATTATATCTCGTGAGTAATCAGAATCTGGCTTTTCACTTCTTCCATGTCCTCTTTGATCAAATCCTATAACATGATAACTTTCTCGTAGCCAAAGCGCCATTTCATACCAATTATTAGCTCTAGACATAAGTCCATGTAATAAGACCACATACTCCCCTGATCCCCCAAAATCAATATAAGCCAATTTCACGTCCATACCATTGACATTTCCTCGTTTTATTTTGTTCATTTTATAAATCCCTCTATTATTTAAAGTTTAAATTCAATCTGATTTAATTTATAGTAAAACTTCGCATTTTCTGGAGCAAAGCGGAGTATTGTATAATCTGGATCTTCCACTCCCTTTGGATAATACCTGATGGATCTGTCTAGCCAAAACTGTCGCTTTATCTCCATATCTGTAATTATCTCTACATTTCCTCCAAACATTACTCCTTTAAACTGCTCAGTATCACAAAAATAAACATTAACTTTAGGATTTTTCTTTATATGGTCTATTTTGGAAGAGCTCGTATTTGTTGAAAAATAAATATCATATTTTTCTTTCATTTTATCATAGAAATCAGAAAATTCAGGATATCGCTTTCTATTTCGTGTATTGAGTACTGCTCTTGTTATAGGAAAGCCATCAGAGTCAACTGTTGAAAAATATGCTACAAAAGAATTATCTAACAACTCTTTACTTAATTTTTCTGCTTCACTTAATTCCATAGACTCCACACCTTCATTCACCGTAGATTAAATCATATACCTTATTCTTTTCCTGGCTTAAATTGAACTTTTTGTAATTTGTAATAAAATTCTGCAGTCTTTGGTCTTAAATGGAGCAGTGCATAATCCGGATCTTCCAATCCTTTTGGATAATACCTTGTCCACCAATCTAACCAAATTTTACTTTTTATATTCATATCCTCAATAATTTCTACTTCTCCACCAAACATAACACCTTTAAATTCTTCAGGGTTACAATAGTATACACATATTTTTGGATTGTTTTCAATATGTTTGATTTTCGAGGCGGAAGTATTAGTTGAGATATAAATTTCAAATTGATTATCTAAACCTCCAAAAAACTCAGAAAATTCGGGAAATTGTTCTTTATTTCTAAGATTAAACATCGCTCTTGTTATCGGATTTCCATCAGGATCAATAGTTGTTAGAATCGCAGCTTTCGAGGCATCCATTAATTCCAAACTTAATTTTTTTGCTTCTTCTAATTCCATTTAATTCATCTCTTTTACATTTTCGATCTAATTTTATCTAATCTCTCCTTAGCCGAAGGAGTCTTATCAAATGTCATCTTTAAATTATCACAGAAATAATCTTCACAATAGGCACAATTTTCAAATCCTTTCTCTCGGCTACAACTCCTTATAGGGCATTCACTGCACCAGATAAATATTCTTCCTTCTCTATTGCACCCATCACAACGCACATCTTCAGGTTTAAATTGCATTTCTCCACTTGACCATTCTTTAGCAACTTTTTCAAGCTCTTTTATATCATCTTTTTGAGTGGCTAAATATGCTGGGCACTCTGAACAACAAATTCCGCAATAAGCAATTATTTCTTCCATTTTTATTTCCTCTTTTTTACTATTTTTGTTTTAAAATTTAATTAAAAAAATTATTTATATTTTAGGTTTATAGGATGTTCCTACCTCATATGCTTCTGCTAAATACTCCCCCATTTTCCTGTATGGTCCATGAGGCATTAGAAATATAAAGGTATCAAATTTACTCACATCTGGGTCATTATCTTTGACATATTTTTCGTCTGAATAGATTTCAATGATTTCTCCAATAAATAGCTCAGTCTTCTTGAAATCTTTAATATCTACAAGTTTGCACTCAATATTTATACCGCATTCTTTAATCATAGGTGCAGTTTTTAGATCTCCATAAAATAGATCGAACTCTTTTGATTTATCAACTTTTGAACCTGAGTGTAAACCGCAATAATCTGTTACAACATGCATATCAGTAGTTGGGATATTGATACTAAATGTTCTATTTTCCTTAATCCCTGGACTTGTATAATGTTTTTTTGACATTGCCACTCCAATCAAGGGGGGGTCATCATGAATCATATTAAACCACACGACAGTTTTGAAGTTTGGCTTACCGTTAACATGAGCGCCTACTAATCCTATTGGAAGTGGCATTAATGGCATTTTCCATCCTGTTTTTATATTACCTATTTTTCTCACCATTATCATACTTTTTTAAATTATATTTCTCAGTAGGAACTATTTCTGTAAATTTGTCATTTTTTTGGAGAACTGACTTATTAAAGTGAATATAATTATCAAATTCAAAACGAAAAGACATTGTATCCATTATTAGCTCCTATATTTGCTGTGTTTAATTTCGATTGTTCTAATTCGAACGTTCGATATAGAACAATATTATTATTTCATATTTAAATCTTGCGGTCTTAATATTTTGTGAAGATTCTACTCTAAAACAAGTAAATCTACTATCTGTAAGATTTTGAATGGATTAATTTAAATAAAAACCTCTCTTATCTTAATACTTATAGAGCTTCTAAATCTATTTTAAAAGATCTAAAGATGGCGAAAAAACGTTTCATAATGAATACAAGCATAGCGGCTATCATCTCTACTCTTATTATTATTTCTACACCAATTTTGTTTATTTCAAGCCATCTGTTAAATTATGGCACGTATATTACACAAGAACCGCTTAATTTTAGAACAGGTCCAAATTCACCATCTATAGAAACGTTAAATCTTAATGTCGATGTAGGAAACATCACAATAAATTATATCGACCCCTCCGATGATGTTGATTCCCATGTAAAAATCGAAGTATATATTAAGATGCGTGGTTCTCAATTAGCTGGGAAATCATATGAAGATTATCTTAATATTACTTGGCAGGAAAATTCCCCTCAAAAAAATTTTACTCTTGAGGTTATATCGGATGATTGGTTTGACCCTTTAATATGGTACACACAAAAGATTGAAGTAGTAGTAACTATTAGAAAAGGTATTATTTTCGATATACTGGCTACTGTAACCGAAGGGGATGTTGAAGTAGTGGCCTTATGGAGAAGTTCTTTTAAAAACTTAATTGTAAATGTCACAAATGGGGATATCACATACGATTTTAATCACTGTATTATCGAAGGCAACATAACTGGAATAACAAATGAAGGAGCTTTAAAGTTCAAATCGTATAATGCGGAATATACTCAAAACAGTAATTGGATGCTTAATAGCAATGATACTTTCGTTGAAATCTATCAATATAAAGAGATGGGTGCTAATATAACCGGTACTGCTATAATTACCACTGGAATCATTGATTTATTTTATCATGATAATACTGCTGATATTGGAGCATTGTTTCCTTTCCCTTATTCGTATTGGTTTATTCCAACGACTCAACCAGGTTTTGAATACACAATTTTAGATGAAGGTTTCTTTTATGAATCTACGGATTTTCCTGCTAATAGTAACTATAATATTTCTTTTTATCACTTAGGAGGACTAGGGGAGAGACCAAATCATATCATAGAAATTAAGAGTGAGTAGAATTTGGAAAATTAACAGGTTTTTAATTCGTGATTTTACATTAATCAAAGTATACGGATTTAAATGAAAGTCTATAACAGTTAGGATACCAACCTCTTAAACTAGATATATAAATAGCTATTTTCGTAGTATAGGTAAGCCAAATGCTTGGATAGACTTCTTCGATAAGAAGTTTTTGTATGTTGTAATACAAATTCCTTCTTTTAATTGGATCTGTTTCTTTTACTGTTTGTTCCATCCAATCTTGTACATCGGAATCACAGACTTGCCCCCAATTATCTCTGCTAGTATTCATATAAAAATAATTAATAAAAGTAAAAGGATCATTATAATCTCCTGCCCAGAAATTGTACGCAAAATTAATCATATTTCTATGATAAGGAGGGTATTCGTAGCCCATAGCAATCCATTCATAATAAGTTATATTAACTATCTCTATTTTCACTCCAATTTGTTTAAGATCTTCAACTAGTTGTTGCTCTGTATAATCTATTACATCCGTCCCAACAAACCAATCAACACGTGAATAATTATAGATTGCTAGAGGTGTTGAACTGTTTGCTATTAATTCCCATTCATTTCCAGCGCTTATATTGCTGTTTGCAGTTAGTAGTGCTGTGTCTGGCCAATTAGCATCTTTTAAAATTTGCCGAGCATATGAAACGTTATAAATGGGGATCTCAATATCTGTAATATTGTGATATAAGGTACGTTCAGGGATGGGGGATGTTGCTCTTCTATCATCCACCCACGTCGCTTCAATTATAGATGAATAATTAAAAGCATAAGAGACTGCCTTTCGCATTGTGACATTAATCAATTCATTGTTCATTACTAACCAATTAAGGTAATTATTAGGGATTCCTTCATGGATAATAAAAGAAGAATTACTCTCAAAAGGTTCTAGTTCTGATTCAGTGAAACCATTTGATATGGTAAAATTTATCTGTCCTGATTGCAATGCTTCAAGTAAATCAGACCAACTGAAAAACCTAAGAAAAATTAATTTATCGATGTTTGGTGGACCACCCCAATAATGTGGATTAGCTGAATATGTAACGTTAACTGGTGTTGTCTCGTTAACTGATTCGACAAACTCAAACGCACAAAAATCATAAATAAAAGGTCCTGTCCCAACTAGAGTCTCATTGTTATTAATGAAACGATCTTCTGGAGTCGATGTTGGGGATAATATAAACGAAGTCCAAGACGACAATAAACTCATGAAGGGAACATAGGGAGAGTTTAATACAAATCTAACGGTATACTCACCTAAAACTTGAGTTTGATTAATCAGAAATTTACCATCAGGAAAATGCCATAATTCAGGATATGATAGATTATTTCTTAATCTATATATTCTATCAAAATGCCATTTTACTGCAGTAGCATTAAATTGGGTTCCATCATGGAATTCTACACCTTGTCTGAGTATACATGTAAGGTTTAAAGCATCCGAGCTCCATGAATGATTTATTGCAAGACCATAAATAATATCTGAATTTGGGCTAGTTACATCAATATCAAATAATCCTTCAAGAACTTGTGAAACAACGTTTATTTCACAAAGATCCATTATATCGAGAGGATCAATTACACGTAGTAAACGCGTTGTGCCATAGATAAAAACTACCTCTTGATCAGAATCATCACCACCATGATCAATTATAATTATACCAATAGTAATACCCGCGATTGCTATAACCGCTACAAGACTTCCAATGATGAGTGGTTTCTTTACTTCTGCAAATTTAGGAATTTTTTTTTTACTTGGAGCTTTTTCGCCTTTCATTTTCATCCTTAATTTATGTTATAAATTGAAAGAAAATATTTTGAATTAGATTTCACAAATTTGTAATATATTATAAATTTATCAAAGTTATAATTAAAGTTTACTATCTTAATCGGATAAGCACAAAATTATCAACTTTTTCTTTTAGTTTAGAACTAGTTTAAAGACTGATTTTGTTTATATAGAGTAGAGCATTATAATTATCTTCACTAATCTGTATATATTTATTCCAAAATTATTTAAACATTTTTTAATTAATAGAATATCATTAAATTTAACATCTCTTAAGTGAAAAATTATGATTGAATACATCTTTTTGGTATTATTCTTTATTATCGTTGCTATTGAATTATACGGTGAATCGAAGGAAAATACTAAGATATTCTATGCTAGTAAGCCGCTCGCAATGCCTCTTTTGATACTATTTTACATATTTGGTGTAGTTAACGGTGTAGGAGTTAACAGAGTCGACTGGTTAATTGTAATTGCATTGATTGGGGGAATGGCAGGAGATATTTTATTAATGCTTAAAAACCAAGAAAAATGGTTTTTATTTGGAATGATTGGGTTTTTAGTAAACCAAATCTTCTATATTATATCTTTCTTTTTAGGTGTTGGTGATGTATCGACTTTTGATGCGTGGGCATTGTTTCTTTTTAGTCCTGTAGTATTAATTATGGTATTTACGGTACCAAGATTCATAAACAAAACAGAAGATTTGAAAATCCCTGTGTTAGTCTATATAGGAGCCATCTTATTGATGCACATCGCTGCAGTTATACGAATTGGAGTAAATCAAGACATTTCGATTGTCTTTATTTATATCGGCTCCATTTTGTTCATTTTTTCAGATGCTATTCTTGCGATGATAAAGTGGGAAGGAGAATTCAAAAATGGGCGATTAATTAATTTATCTACCTACTTTTTGGCTCAATTTTCCATTACTTTAGGAGCATTACTAATTGTATTACCATAAAAAATGTTTATTAAA
>JBHLRA010000106.1:0-10315 GCA_048883045.1 Candidatus Thorarchaeota archaeon
TTCTCATGATTTTATTTGAATTTCTAATACTATTTGTTTTTTATAAATGTGATTGGAATAAAATTGTAATTTCTATAAAGAGACATGAAAAAGGAAGTTTAATGCTCTTTTATTGAGATATTGGTTTTTATAATAATATTGAATCTAAATTGTAAATTTAGATAAATCTTTCAGTTACTATTTAAAAAGAAATCTTAATAAAGTTATATTTCAACAATATAAATCTTTATTAAAATTATGTACCATTCATGATTTTTACTTTCGGAGCATAAGCTTCGTGAACAGCATAATTCGCAAAATTGATACTATAATGATTGCGCCAATGGGCTTTAACGTCTTCTAACATTGCTTCCATAATACTTTCTTTAACTTTTCCTTCAGCACATATAGTAGTCCCCATTGGAGCTGCTACAATCTCTCCGTCTTTTACAACGATTTGTCCGTCCTTTATAGTATAAGCTGCTAATGTGAACGCTTTTTCTATCGCATGTCCATCCATTTTTTTTGGATCTAATTCGTAAATAGCAACATCACCTATTGCTCCTTTACTTAAATGACCTCTATCTGTCATACCTAAACATTTAGCAGTTCCCGCTCGCGTTATCGTAGAAATTTCATACAAATTCAATTCACGATCAATATCTTTTAATTCTGTTCTCTCAGATGCTTTTTTAGAACATTGATTTAGAAGAATATCGTCTCTGGATTTTTTATCCATGAGCCAACGAATAATCTGCGGGTATGATGTGAATGGACCACCATTGGGATGATCTGTGGTTAGGAAAACCTGCCATGGATTCTTAGTTAAGAGCATAAGCTCTAATCCAATTGCCCATTGAACCGCATTTACAGCAACTTTTGGACTGAATTGATAAGGTACGATACCTGATCCTGATTCTCCCTCTACTTGCCCATTTATCCATTTAATTCCGGGTTTTGCGCCCCATGCAGAAGTACCGCCTATATGATGAAGAGCGAATTCCCAAGGACCGTCTGCAGTCATTGTTGTGGTTGCAGCTTTCCCAAAAATAACTTGTCCCATGTCTACAGTTAAATGATCATGCGAATTTAAATATTCAGCAATATCTGCAGCACCAGATTCGAAATCACCCCAATTAGTACCTCCATATGCATTAAATTGGCAGTGAGTAAGATGAAAAGCTGATTTTCTTCCATCTTTTGGTTTGATCTTATCTACAGCTTTAAAAGTTTCAAGTGTATGTTCTTTGTTACCAGGATGTCCTAAATTATTAGCATGTACATGAATAGTATGTGGTAATTTGAGGATTTCATTAACTTTTGCTAAGCTTTCTAGTATTTCTCTAGGAGTTACTTCAAAATGAAAAACAGTAGAATCTAAGCTTTCAACATTTTTCCCCCAAGCCCAATTTTCAACACCTCCAGGATTTACTATTTTTACGGCATACCCTTTGGTTACTTTTAATATCCAGGCGATATATGCAGCTAATTTTTCATAATCCTTCTTTTTAATATATTCCATTACAAACCAATTATTTCCAAAAAGCGGAAAAGCGGCTTTGTCTATAATTGGAGTAACTAAAAATTCTTCATGTGTATGTCTCGCTTTAAGTAATGGCATTGCGGGTTCAACAACGGTAGTATATCCAAGTCTAGCATATCGATATCCAGTTGCCCATGTTGATGGTACTGACCACCCAGTACCACTCCGTGTTATTTTAGTTTTTTTTTCATTGAATTCTTCAAGTTTATCATCAGGTCGAAATGATCGTCCGGCATTCACTTTAGTTCCCGCAATATGAGCATGGATATCAACACCTCCTGGCATTACAATCATTCCAGAAGCATCAATAACTTTTGCATCTCCATTAACACTTTCTACGACAATACCATCTTTAATATGGACTTCTTTCTTTTCACCATCAATATTATTCAAGGGATCATATACTAAGCCATTTTTAATTATTAAATCATTCATCGTAATTTTCCTTTGTAATATCCATGAACTTGATACAATTTTACAAATTAAATTATTTGGAATAAATCCAATATTTTAAAGAATCTATTATTTTTATAAAGATTTATTATAAAATTTAAGAATACTGGGTTAATGCTTTTAAAAACAAATTCCATGACTTTTTTGTATATGTCTAAACTTAAATAACAATTCTTTCTTGATTATTGTAATTCACAGTATAATTCTAAAAGGGTTTCTAATAAGTAGAATAAGCCATATTCGAACATTTTTTTCAATTGAGTATTAGTGATGACATCAATTTTCATTGTTGATGATGACCAATCTTTACAGAGATTATATAGATTAATTTTGAATGAAGCTGGCTTTGAAGTTTTAGACACTGCTATAAATGGAAAGGATGCTATTGATAAATATAACAATTTTAAAGTAAAACCTGATTTAATTCTAATGGATCACCGGATGCCTATTAAGAATGGATTAGACGCAATGATTGAGATTTTAGAGATTAATAATCAGGAAAAAATAATTTTCGCTAGTGCTGATACGACAATTAAAGAAAAAGTGATTTCTCAAGGAGCATGTGCTTTTCTTGAAAAACCATTTAAAATGCAGGAATTACTTAGAACTATCCAACATATCATAAAGGAAATATTAATTGAAAGTTAATTTAAGCTTTTCAAATATTTAATTATTTATTTTATTAATATTACTTACGTATTGTTGCAATTAATATTCCTTAATTGGTCACAGATTATTCAAATATTTTCGAAAATAGAATAATATTAAATATATAAATTAACGTTTTAAATATAAAAAATATAAAAAAAAAGAAAAGTGTAAATTTATGGGTGCTGGAAAAATTTTGTGTATTCTCGGGGGTATTTTGGCATTAGTAGCAACATTTGTTTTAACTTTCTATAATCATTTGTTAGGCATTGGTTCTGGTTACGGTATTTTTTTAAATCTTGTGACTTATATGCAGACTAGTACTATATTAGCAATAATTTTTACTATTGTTTTCGTCATTAGCGCAATTTCAGGTATTTTTATATTAATTGGTGTTAAATCACGAGCAATGGCAATTATTGGATCAATTTTTGTACTCGTTCTTGGAATTCTACTACTCATTACTCCTGGTTTACAAATTGTTATTAGTGCAGATATTGAAACCGCTTTGCAAGCCTTTATAACAGATTTTAGTCTTGGTGGATTCATTCCGTATGATTTACCTATTGGATTCGGTGACCTGTCTCTAGGATGGGCTGTTCTGTTAGGTGGTGGAGTTTTAGGATTAATTGGTGGAATAATTGGTCCTGGAGACTTCTAAACCTTTAAAATTTCAATTTTTTTTTTCTTTTAATTTTTCAAGATCAGTAGGATCATTAATATTTAGAAATGTAATTAGATTATTATCTAAAGGTTGAATTTCTCTTTCAATAGAAATATATTTTGTTTTCCAATTAGGATTTATTAAATTCGTCAATTTATAAGTTTTTTTTTTTAGATTTTTTCTTGCAGTTACTAATGCTTTATTAATAGGATAAATAGTGAATAGTGGTTCCAAAAATCCATTAGTCCACTGAGGAATACAACAGTCGAAAGACTTACATTGTTCTATTAAGTATCCCAATACACTTTTTTCAATTAGAGGATTATCACATGATAAAGCAAAAACTTTCCTATATTTTAGTTTTTTAAGTTCTTTAAAAGTCGAATACAGTCCAACCATTGGTGTATATAACTCTTTATTTGATTTGTCAATTACTTCATCTATAATAAACGCAGTTATTTTATTTAGATCAACTATTTCTATATAATTCCTTACTTGCTTTATGGATTTTGCAACTAGAAATATATCATATCTAAATTCGCTTAATTTTTCAATTAAATGGGAAGTAAGAGGCTTTCCAGAAATCTTAAAAAGTCCTTTATCACTTCCGAATCGACTACTTTTCCCACCTATTAAAATCGCTATTGCTAAATATTTCGTACTATTACTTATTTTTAACACTTTTTCCTGTTAAATATTTAATATTCTATTAAACTAATAATTAAAAATTATTTATCATTTTATTTAATAGAGATAATAAAATTGCTTCTCTCGTATCACTAAATATCATGCTTTTTAATAAGAGTGGACAAAAATTGACAGAAAAACCTAGAGAGCATTGTGCTATTTTTGGTGTTACTTGTAATGATATCGGTTATTCAGTCTCAAATATTTTATATCGAGGATTAATTGCATTACAACATAGAGGACAAGAATCCACAGGTATATCTCTTTTGAAAACGGGAGGTAAAATTTTTACATATAAAAAAGACGGATTAGTATCAAAAGTCCTCAAGGAAAGAATTATATCCCAGTATTGGGGAAATGTTGGAATCGGACATAATAGATATGCTACAACTGGAGCTGTAGGATTTAATTCTTCTCTTTATATGCAACCATTTCATTTCAGAAACAATGAATTAGAATTTTCTATGGCCTTTAACGGAACCATTGCTAATTTCGATGAGATAAAGAAGAAAATGGATGAAATGGGTCGTATATTCATAACTGACACTGATACTGAGGTTTTAGCGCAATTAATTGGTTCGATTGCATTGGGAACTGAAGATTGGCCTGAAATTCTAAAATTAGCAAGTAAATTATTGGATGGTTCATATTCTTTAATTTTGATGACTTCAGAAGGAGATATCTATGCCATGAGAGACCCTTTAGGGTTTAAACCGCTTTGTATTGGCGAATTGAAAACTGAACAAAGAAATCTATATTTTGTTGCTTCCGAATCATGCGCTATAGATACTGTCGGAGGAACTTTCTTAAGGGATGTAAAACCAGGAGAAGTTGTCCATCTAAGCGATCAAAAGGATATTCATTCAGAATTAATAATTAATGGAAAAAGATCAGCTATATGTCAATTTGAATATGTTTATTTTGCACGTCCAGACTCTATCATTGATGGTGTATCAGTTGCTGAAGCAAGATTAAGACTTGGTATGAATTTAGCTAAAAATGATCCTATTTTAAATAATTCTGAGATAAGAGAAAATGCAATAGTTGTTCCAGTTCCAGATTCTGGGAGAAGTGTCGCTGTGGGATATGCTAAAGAATCTAGGCTTCCCTATATAGAAGGATTAATGAAAAATCGATACGTACATAGAACATTTATTATGCCTGGTCAAACTAAACGAAAAATCGCTGTAAAAGACAAATTAAATCCAATAAAAAGTATTGTAAAAGACAAAGATGTCATTCTATTAGATGATTCGATAGTGAGGGGGACTACTACGCAGCAGATAGTTTCATTATTAAGAGAAAAAGGAGGAGCAAAACGAGTTCACTTGCGTATTAGTTGTCCTCCAATTGTTAGTCCATGTTATATGGGAATTGATTTTCCTACTAAAAATGAACTTATAGCAGGAAGATCTCAAAATCAATATGGTGACAAATATCTAGACGAAATTCAAAGATTAATTGGACCAGATACATTACTATATCAGACTGTCGATGATTTAACCCAAGCAATTGGAAAAGATAGAAATGAATTATGTCTAGCTTGTTTAACTGGCGAATATCCATTAAGATCAGTTCAAAAGTTAGCAGAATTAGAAAAATCAATTGTTAAGAGTAGAATTTAATATTTTTATGATTATTATTCTACTCCATCCCAGCAATACGTACAGATCTTTTCTTTGGGTAGTCCAATAGCTTTAACTAAGTCTTCAAGTCTTTGGTATTGTAATGTGGTTAACTGTAATTTTTTACGAATTACATCAACCATAGCTTTATATTTATCAGATTCTGGATTGGTATATTCAGCAGGATCTTCAATGTTTTTACCAATTAGTTCCTTTATAGCCCATCGTCCAGCTAAATCCAATTCGGAGCGAGATCTAGAAAAATTAAGAAATTTGCAACTATAAACAAGTGGAGGACAAGCTGGTCTCATATGCACTTCTTTAGCACCGTATTCGTATAATCTTTGAATTGTTTTTCGAAGTTGAGTTCCTCTAACAATTGAATCTTCGCAAAAAAGTAATCGCTTTTCATTAATAAGCTCTTTAATAGGGATGAGTTTCATTTTAGCAACTTGATCTCGAATGTCTTGATCTTGTGGCATAAAACTTCGTGGCCAAGTAGGAGTATATTTAACAAAAGGTCGCAAGAAAGGAATTTTTGCTTCACTTGCATAACCTAAACCATGTCCTGTACCAGAATCTGGAATACCTGCCACAAGATCGATTTGAACACCATTATTTTTTGCTAAAAATGAGCCACATCGATATCGGACGACTTCAACATTAATATTCTCATAATTAGATGCTGGATATCCATAATATACCCATAAAAATCCGCATATTTGCAATCGATCACCTGGAGGAATTTTTTGTTTAGGTCCATTTTTATTTATGAAAATGGTTTCACTTGGTCCTAGGAATTTAATAGTTTTATATCCAAGATTAGGAAATGCACATGTTTCCATTGTTACGGCAAAAGCTCCAGGTTTTTCTCCTATTATTAATGGAGTTCTTCCTAATTTGTCCCTCACAGCATAGATGCCCTCGTTTGTTAGTATAAGCATTGTGCAGGATCCATCGATTAATTCTTGAACTTTCTGAATTCCCTCTTCAAAAGTAGAACCTTGACTAATTATTGTTGCCACCATTTCAGTTGGATTAATTTCACCTCCATGCATCTCTGAGAAGTGTGATCCGTTCTTTAAGGCTTGAGTGGCTAAATCATCTAAATTATTTATTTTTCCTACTGTGACAATCGCAAAAACACCTAAATGCGAATTAATTATTAATGGTTGATCATCGTAGTCACTTATAACCCCGATACCTTTATTCCCATGCATTTTTTTGATATCTTTTTCAAATTTGGACCGGAACTGAGCAGTTGTAATATCTTTAATGAACCGTTGAAAACCACCTGAATTTTTAACTGCTAGTCCTCCTCTACTAGTACCTAAATGAGAATGGTAATCTGTACCGTAGAAAAGATCCTCTAAACAATCTGACTCCGAAATTACTCCAAAAAGACCTCCCATATTGCATCCACAATATACTTGAACGAAGAAATATTATTAAATAAAATTATTAATCCAGTATGATTTGAAAATGCTAAGAGGCTCCCAATTTATTTTGAAAAAAATGTACAATTAATTAATTTTCTGATAATGAAATAATCCTCCAACTAATTGTCCAGTACTGATACCTGCATCCCCAGGCGCAACCAGATTATGTTCTAAAAATTTAAATCCTTCAGATTCAACGTCTTCCTTGATAGTTTTTGCGAATAAGTAATTGTATGCTACACCTCCAGTTAAACCTATAGCTTTAATTCCTTGTAATTCAGCAATTTCTTTAGCAACTTCACTAAAAGCTAATGCAATTACCATTTGAAATTTAGCAGCTATATCTGGAAGTCGATTTTTCTTGTCTTTCATTAATTCAATTATATCAAGAATCATTCTCGAACTATTTATTATTGCTATATTATTTGTTTTCTTTATATTTATTTCAAGTTTAATATTTTTAGGATTACCTCTTGTAGCTAATCCTTCAAGTCTCATAGCAGGTTCCCCTCTATATGTTTTAAGATTGCAGGCTCTTAAGATATATGAAATTACATCAAATATTCTGCCTGTAGAGCTTGTTAACGGAATATTTTCGGAAGGAAATTTATTATTGGCTTTATTAAATTGTGAAATTAGAGTTTTCAATTCTGTTTCTTTATATTCCAGGTCATTTTTTAATCCAATTTTGATGAAAAATTTTGATGCTGCTTCAACCCCCAGTTCCTTTAATAGTATCGATGCCACCATTCGTGCAGGATATTTAGTACAACGATCACCTCCAACCATAGGTTGATACTCTAAATGACCTAGTCTACTGTAGTCATCATAAGAGCTTAAGAGAATTTCTCCACCCCAAATATTACCATCTTCACCATATCCTACACCATCAGTGCTAATCCCAATGATTTTTTCCTCAGGTTTTATTTTATTTTCTGCCATTAATCCTAGAATATGAGCAAAATGGTGTTGAACAGGGTATAATGGAACATTAAACTGGGTAGATAATTCTTTGCCAAATTTAGAGGTTATAAATTCAGGATGAGCATCACAAGCAACAAATTTTATCTCTGAATCTTTAATTTGAAGTAAGTTCTTCATATGAAAGAGGGAATTTTTTAAAAACTCATACGTCTCTAAATGAGTAACATGACCAATGTGTTGGGTTGGAAAAATTCTGTTCCCTCTTAATATCGCACCTGTTGTAGCTAATTCCGGTCCTGTAGCTAGAGCTCCTTCAATATTTACATCAAATGGTAAAGTTAGATATTCCGGTACATAACCTCTTGATCTTCTTATTAATTTTACTGAATTATCGTGTACTCTTAAAACACTGTCATCAGCTCGTTGATAAATTGGTCTGTTGTGAAGAAGGAAAAAATCTGCTAAATCTTTAAGTTGGTTAAATATTTCATTATTATCAATAGCCATAGGAATATAAGATTTATTGCCACTAGTATAAATTAAAGGTTTTTTACCAATATATTGAAACAGTAAATGATGAATACCAGAGTAAGGGAGCATTATCCCCACATTACTTAACCCGGGGGCCACTTGTTCACTAATGATTGATTTATCAATATTGTTTTTTCTTTCTAGGAGTACTATTGGTCTACGAAAAGATGTAATCAGCTCCTTTTCCTTCTTTGTCACATTAAGATCATTTTCAATAATTCTTAAATCTGGTACCATTAAAGCAAAGGGCTTATATTTTCGTTCACCTTTTCTTTCACGGAGCTTTAAAATGGTTTCATCGTTAGCTAAACTGACTAAATGTGTACCTCCGATCCCCTTTATGGCAATAATATCTCCTTCATTAATTCCTCTAGCAGTTTTCTTTAAAATTAAATCTGTTGATTTACTTTCGATAATTTCCATCTGTTTATTGTATAGAATATAATAAGGACCGCATTCAGAGCAAGAAAAGGTTTGAGCATGAAATCTTCTATTCTTAAAGTCTGAATATTCATTTATACATGATTCTGGATTTGCTTTCTTACAGAAAGGAAATTTATTCATGGTAGTCCTTTCTCTATCGTAAGGTAATTCAGTAACAGTAGTAAATCTTGGTCCACATAGAGCACAAGCGATGAATGGATATTTGTAATACTTTTTTTTTTGAGGATCATTCATGTCATTTAGACAATCATCACAGAGTGCTATATCTGGTGGAAGAGTTAGACTAATTCCCCGTCCTTGTTCACTTCTCCTTATTTCTAAATCATTAAAAACTTCATTTAAATTCAGGTATTTTTTTTCAATATTTTCAATGAAAGCTATCGTTGGTTTTTTTCTTCTAATGTCTTCCAAGAATTTATCAAGATTTTGGGATTTTCCTTGTAAAATTAATCTTACTCCCGCATTTCCTCTATTTAATATATATCCGTTAAGATTTAATGATTTGGCAAGATTAAATAAAAATGGTCTAAACCCTACCCCTTGAACAATTCCTGTAATTGTAATTTCTATCGTTATATAATCTTTCAATTGCTTAACTTCGAGTATTTACAGTTGCTTTAAAATTTAATTAAATAACTAATCACTAAATAAGAAATTAATATTTTATTATGATAAGTATTATTAAATTAAGCTTTTGTTTTAGAATCAAACAATATAATAAGTAATGGTATTATAGAATGGCAACAAAAAATGATGTTTGGGATATCCCATATCATAAAGCATTTTTCAAGACTAGTCATAATTCATACGAACTTTCTATAAGAGAACAACTAAACAACGGTGTTAGAGGTTTAGAATACGACTTACATGATGATAAAATTAAAGAATTGGGCGATTTTGAAGTTTATCACTTACAAAATCATATTGATGTAAATCTTGGGGAGGATGGAAATCCTAATGATCTTCTTTTTTCTAATTGGCTTAAAATATTAGATGATTGGTCTAATGAACAAAAAAAAGAACATGCACCAATTACTCTATTTATTGAATTAAAAGATGGAATTATCGATTCTAATAATGAACCTGAAGAACAATATGGTATAAAAAGAATGAATAAAATCATAATAAATTCTTTTAAACCAAATACACTATATACTTTTAAGGATTTCAGAGAAAATAATTTTAGGTGGCCGACAGTTAGGGAATTGAAAGGACGTGTTCTTATAGTACTTGTTAGTTATTGGGGAGGTTATTGGGCAGCAAGTGAAGATGGGTTTGAATCGAGATTAGAATATTTAAACAGAAGTATTGAAGGTAAAGATGATGTCTGTTTTGTTTCTTGGGTTCAAGAAGATAAAGGAGAAAAATCATCTTTTCT
>JBHLRA010000107.1:0-10305 GCA_048883045.1 Candidatus Thorarchaeota archaeon
CAATTTCAAATTTTTGCTCAATATCTAATGGAGATCCCTCTATTTGTATCTTAACTAAGGAGATATCTTCTTCAAATCCTTTCGCTTTAAAAATAATTTGACCATATTTGTTTGTAATGAAACTTTGACCATCATATACAATTTCATCAAGTCCTCCCACCATATTAACATAAATTATCGGTACTGTAAATCTTTTAGATTTTCCACATATTAGATTTGCTCTTAATTGAAATTTGTTGATGTGATAAGGTGATGCATTTATTACAATCAAAATTTCAGCCCCATTATTTACAAGATTCTCAGCGACTTTGGTTTCATAATGTTCATCCCATACATCTTCACATATTAAAATCCCACAATTAACACCTTTTATATTAATTGGTTTAATTTTATCGTCAAAAGAAAAGTATCTTCTCTCATCAAAAATATCATAATTTGGGAGTAACCTTTTGTTTTCAATGTGTTTTATTTTGTTTTCTTCAATAACAACTGCGGAATTATAGAATTTTTGGATCTTTTCGGTTAATTCTAATGGCTTTGTAAAAGTTCCTAGAATTGTTGTTGCTTTGGTGTTAATATTCTTTATATTTTCAATAGCAATTTCATTTTTTTCTTGAATTAATGGATCAAGTATATGGTCCATAAGAGGATAACCAACTAAAGACATCTCGGGAAAAATGATAATATCAACATGTTGATTCTTTCGAATTATCTCCCCAATCTTTTTTTCATTAAATTCAATATCTCCTACAACTGGATTTATTTGAGCTATTATAACTCTTAAAACTGAATTTGACATCTCTTAATCAATTTAAAAAATCTCATTATGTATTTAAAACTATTTAGTAAAAATTATCTAATTTTTTTTTTGATTCAATATTATCACTTTTAGTTTTTTTTAGATTTTGGATAAATTTTGGAAGAAAATCATATAAATCAGCAACAATTCCAAAATCTGCAATGTCAAAAATAGGAGCTCGCTCATCTTTATTTATAGCAACAATTACATCGGATGTTTCCATTCCAACTCGGTGTTGCACAGCTCCAGATATTCCACAGGCAATATATAAATGCGGTTGTACAACCTTACCGGACATTCCAACTTGAACAGTTGGTTCAGCCCATCCAGCATCAACTGCAGGTCTACTTGCTGCGATTACACCATTTAATTCATCAGCAAGTTCTCGTAATAAAATAAAACCTTCTTTTTTACCCAATCCTAATCCCCCTGAAACTATAATATCAGCATTTTCTATGTTACATTGATTTTTGTATTTCATTTCGCTTAATGTTATAATTTTTGATTTTAAGAACTCTGAATTTACAGGATGATTAATTAAACGTCCCTCTCCATTGTTGTTCTTCATTATTTTCATGACTTTTGGGCGTACAGTAGCCATTTGTGGTCTTGAAAATGGGCATATTATGGATGCCATGATATTTCCTCCAAATGCAGGTCTAGTTTGTAGCAATAATCCTTCCTTATTTATTTCTAGATCAGTACAATCTGCAGTTAATCCCGTTTTAAGTTTCCCAGCTATTCTAGGACCTAATTCTCGTCCAATGGAGGTTGCACCTATTAAAAAAATACTTGGTTTTATCTTTTTAACGAAATTGGAAATTATTTTTGAGTAAATTTCACAATTAAAAATTTCGAGGTTATAATCGTTAAAGTAATGTATCTCATCTGCTCCGTAAAATTTTAAATCATTGATTTCTTTTACTGAATTTCCTAATACGACACATAAAAGAGATTCATTAAGTTTATTAGCTAAATGTTTACCCTTACTTAATAACTCATATACAACCTCTAAAAGTACCCCATCTCGTTGTTCTCCAAAAATGAGGACACCTTTCCAGTCAGTAATTTTCTTCTTTTTTTTGCGCTTAATGATTATAGCATTATAGCGGCAAATTCTGGCACACACTCCACACAAGCGGCAGTCTTCTGAAATTGAGGGAAAATTATCTTCAAAAGATATAGAGCCAAATATACATGCTTCTACACATTCGCCACAACCAATGCACTTATCTCGATCAATGTAAATCATTAAAAGGATACCATTTTCTTATTTATTAAAAATTTTAACAATTCACCGATATTTTGATCAAAACAACCTTTTAAAATTACTCCTTGTTTTCTTTTATCTGGGAGAAATACCTTTACTACTCTAGTAGGGGAGCCTTCAAGTCCACAATCATCTTCTATCGCATTAACTTCGGAAGCATTAAGTATTTTTAATAGCTTTCTCTCAGCCTCAATCTTTCCAATTAAAGTTGGCATTCGAGGTATGTTAGCACCCTTTACAATTGAAATAAGACAAGGCAGAGAGATTTGTAAAATTTGACTTCTATCTTCTAAAAGTCTCTCAACTTCAATTTTATTATTTTTATATTTGAGTATCTTATTAACATAATACACACTTGGTATATCGAGAATTTCCGCCAAATTTGCCCCTACTTGACCAGTATCACCATCAGTAGTTTTAATTCCGCAGATGATTAAATCATAATAACCAAGTGTCTTTATACCACAAGAAAGGGCGTAAGACGTAGCTAAAGTGTCTGATCCAGCAAATTTAATATCTGATAGTAAATATGCTTCATCAGCTCCCAGAGCTAAACCAAAATGAAGTGTGTGGATAGCATCTTTTGGTCCCATACTCAGTAAAGTTATTTTTCCTCCATATTTTTCCTTTAACCGTAGAGCTTCTTCAATAACAAACATATCAAAAGGATTTATAGTACCAGCTATACCTTCTCGAATAATTCGACCTGTTTCTGGATCAGTTTTCACTTCATCAGTATCAGGAACTTGTTTTAAACACACTATTATATTCATTTTAAAACCTCTGTACTCCCTACAATGATTTTTCTATACACCTGCTTTGGAGACATTAATTGATTATTAATGGTTAATAGATCATCGATTTTAATACCAAATAATCTCTCATTTTCTTGTAGATAAGGTTTAATAATCTTCCAATCTTGATTTGAAAGATTGGCAAAATTCCCACCATTGAGTTGACTTTTTGAAGTTTTATTAAATGGATCACGAATATAAATGGCTCCGCCTGATGCTAGAGAAAACAAATTTCCTCCCGGATAAGGTTCTGGATATTCTTCTAATAAACCATCTTCATTTAAACTTATTCCATTCAAAATAACAAATCCACCATCATTGAAAACATCACCTGCCATAAAAGATTCAGCTAAGTAATCTAAACAATTTCCATTTATAATAACACGAGGATTTCCAACTGCGTTTATAAGAGCCCTTCCTGCTGCATTTCCTCTCACATAACAAGTACCACCTTTAGCGCCATAAAGAAAAGTTTGTCCAACATCCCCATAGATAACAAGTTTTCCTGATTTCATAATCTGCCCCCATTGATCTTGTCCATTAGAATGTACAAAAACTTCAGTATTAGTTATACCTGATCCTAAATAATCACCGGGAGAACCGTATACATCCATTCTAATTGGTTTTGAATGATCTCCAAATCCACAACCACAAAATCTTTGCCCTCTAAGGTCAAACAATATAAAATTCACCCATCCATTCTTAAAAGCTTTAACCAATATTGAAGCCAAACTATCAAGTCCTTCTGAGGAGAAATCTTTACCATCAATTATTAGACATTGATTATTTGAATCAGGAATTGGGATAAATGAAGACTGTAAACTACAGAACTTAAACAATTTTGAATCTATTGAAATTCCACGAAAGATTGAATATAATGTTTTATGATATAATGCTAATAAATTATTTCTTTTTTTATTCCCTATTGAGTATACTCTATCAATTAATTTGGTTATAAGTTTAATGGTCTCATGGAATTGAGAATCTCCTTTTTTAGCATGAAGTTCAGCAGATTTTAAAAAACCTAATATATCTCCATAATCCATATTGGCAAATTCCTTAATAATTGAATTGAAATCAGGATTGAATTGATAAGTTTTAATGGTATAATCTTTTAGAGCCATTCTTTTTGAAATCTTGATTTTTTTACCAAACTTATCCGTACAACATAGTTTATTATTTTTCAATGTAAATAAAAAAGCACCTCCATCAGTATAACTACCACCCCGCGCATTCCAATATAAATCAGCTATGGAACAATATCTATCATCTTCCTCGGAAATGCTTAAGAGGATTGAATCAATCGCTTGCTTTTCCGAAGCAATGATACCAATTTTCACTTCATCATTTTCCTGAAGAGCAAATACTTGTGGTCTTAACATAGATGTGTCAGTTATACCCAGCAATTGGAATTGACCATCCACATCATCATTTCTAGCAATAATAAAAAACCAAGGACCATCAGGAGAATTTTGGACATGATAACTTTGAATTAGTTGATAAATGTGTTGCTTTTCTGCTGAGAGCATAGTAAAATCTCTTTCTGTTGTAGGTGCAAACGCTTCAATTGCATATTCTAATGGATATTCATAAGTTCTTGTCCATAGATCGAATAATAACGCAGCTACTTCAGTATCTGTCGAAAATAATGGTTCTCTTCCATTTTGATGAAGATATTCACAAATAGAATGATAATTTGCAAAATCTCCGTTATGTACTAAAGCTTCTTTCAATCCAATAAAGGGGTGAGCACCGCCTGGGTGCCAAACTCTTCCTCTGGTTGGATATCTTTGATGTCCAACCCAAAGATGAGCCTTTAAATCCATCAAATTATAATAATCAATAGCTTCTTCTGCATATCCTACAATCTTAAAAACAATCATGTTTTTTCCATGACATAAAACGAATGCTTCTTGAGCACTATATTCACTATAGAATTTTTTATTTATTTGAAAACTATTTAAAAACACAAACTCATCTTCAGCTTTATTAGTATATTTAAAATTATTACTTTTCATGAATTTCTTTAGAACTGATTTCTTTACACGACAGAAATATCTATATACTTCAGGTGGAGTTATTTCAAGATTACTTGATTTATGATTTTTAGTTTTGATTTTGTAATAAGTAAAAACATCAAAATTGTTAAAAATAAATTGAGATTCTACCTCTTCGCGTATTTCAGGTTTAAGATAAGCAATTTGTATTAAGTAATTTGTTTTTAGAATTTCATCTGTAACATTAAGTTGAGACGCTTCTAAGCCCATGGCAATAATCCCTCCACCCTTCCCATTTCCCCTATTGTGCATTTGTATGCATGGAGGTAATAAGTGTTTACCTGAAATTTTCTCAGTTGAACAAAAACCAACAACTCCACATCCCCCTTCAGTTTCCTTTTTCATAACCTTCATAATTACACCTTGTTATTTAAATAATTTAGTGTGTCGGTCCTACCTCTTAATTCTTTTATAGTTTTCATTCCAAGAGCATTTAATATTTGGCGTAATTGTATAGCCCATGCTTTTCGAAGATTTATTATTCGATTTTTACCCCACTGAGGATCAATTAAGCAAGCAAACTTAGGATTTGTGGTGGTTATGCCTGCTGGACAGCCATCTCCCTTTTCACACACCGCAAGTCGCTCACATCCTAATGCTACTAAATCTGCTGTGCCTACCATTGCACCGTCTGCTCCTAGAGCAATTGCTTTTGCAATATCGTATCCCGTACGAATTCCTCCAGATGCAATAAGCACAATTTCATCTCTTATTCCTTCTTTCGTGAGAAAGTTATGTACTTTTGGTATTGCATACTCTACTGGCATTGCTATATTTTTTTTACTTACTTCTGGAGCTGCTCCTGTCCCACCATATGAACCATCAATATTCACAACATTAGCACCAGCATAATAACTACCAACTGCAACCATATCAACATCAGTAGGAGTTGAAACTTTAACAATTACTAGAGCTTCTGGATTCACTTGTTTAATCCAATCAATATGTTTCTTATGGTCTTCTACTGAATAAACACTATGGAAGGGGAATGGTGAGAATAGACTTATTCCTGCCACAGATTCTCTAGCATTAGCAACAGCTTCAGTTACTTTTCCTGCAAGTAAATGGCCTCCTAAACCAGGTTTCGCTCCTTGAGCATATTTAAATTCTATAACTGGAGCTCTTTGAATTGAAGCTTCACTTACACCAAATAAACCAGTAGCAACTTGAGTTATAACATGTTCTTTATAAGGTATTAATTCTTGAGGATAACCACCTTCCCCTGTAGACATAAAAGAATCGAGTGCTTGAGCTGCCATTGCCCGTGCAAGCATTACATTCAGAGAAATCGAACCAAAGGACATTCCTCCTGAATAAGCTGGCATAGAAATAGATATTTTTGGTCCTTTGGAGCGTAAATTTAGGGGAATTGATAAATCTATTGATAGATCATCAATTAATTGTTCTTGATTTTCTTCAAAAGTGAAAGCAAGACGATCAAATCCTCCTGCACTTCTACCAACACGATATTCAAGATTTTTTGGTAGAACTCCCGTACGTGCTTGCTCAAATGTTGCTTGAATTAATTCAAGTGGCCAACGACAATCTCCAACACTTAACTGTTCAAGAGGAATTAAATATCCTAATTTTGAATTTTTACTTACTGATTTAAATAAATTTCTAAAATTATTCTTCTCTTCTTTATAAAAAATTGCCCTACCGACTTCACCTCTGATTCTTCTAATTTCTCTAATTCCCATCGCACCAAGAACTTCAAGAAGCTGATCCCTCCAAGCTGCTATTAGATTTTTCAATCTATTAAAAGCCCAATCCAAATCTATTTCACCATGCTCAGCTACACATGGAAAGGATAAATCAGCCCATAATGAACATCCGAAAATAATTAATATTACATAGTCTATTGCAATACAATCAGCTCCACATATCATAGCTTTTGCAACATGCTCTGCAGCCGCTATACCACCACTAGCTATAATGCTAACAGAATTGCGACATTTTTTATCAATGAGAAAATCATGAATTCTTTTTATAACTGTTGGAATATCTCCTAGTTCACTATTTCCATAAAAATCAAACTTCAAGTGAATAATATCTATTCCTTTTCTTATTAGAGACAAGACTTTATTTTCAATTCCCTGTTTTATAGGAAGAAAAATTGAACATATAATATTAGGAGCACTTTTCTTCACCGTTTTCAATAGACAAACATCTTCAATTTCAACCATTTTCGCATTTTTAATCATTTTTTGTTCCAATTGATTTGGTCTACTTTTCAATCGTAAACAAATAGCTTTAGCAAAGGGTATTAAATCTTCTGAAAAAATTGATTGAGGGATAATTGCTATTGTACCTAATGAATGCGCTGCTTTTATAATTGATTTGATTTTTGTATTGTCTTTTGATATTAAAGGAAGTGGATTAAAAATAATAGGGAAAGGAAGTTTTAGTAGAGATGGGTGTTTCTTATAAAGTTTTTTCTCCATATTAAAATTTAAATTCAAAGCTTTTCGCCCTAATTCAATAGTCGTGGAGATATATTCTCGTCCATGAATTCCATCTCGCGTAGGACGTACAATTTCTGACATATCGAACCATATAGCATCAAATCCCTCTCCAGCAAAAGATCCTCCATAACCTGCGCCAGATACGGGAATCTTTCCTGTTTCAGCTTGATATAGAATCTGCGATATAATTTGAGGAGACCAATATTTTTCTGGAGTAATATATTCTCCAAATCCCTTTTGTCCATAATGAACGTAATCAGATTTTTCAGTTAATTTAAATTTTGAACTCTTTAAGATTTGAGGTGAATATATTCTTGGGATTGAAAATCTCCAATCTTTAGTGCCTTCCATAATTCAATTCATAATATGCGATTAAACGTTTAAAGATGAAGTATACTATTATTTTTAAAAAAATAAATAATTGATATTATAAGCGGATATATCTATCCCTTTCCCATTCACTTACGACAACACGATAGGCATCATATTCTTCTAGCTTAGCATAATAATAATTTTTAAATGCCAATTCTCCAAATATCTCTTTCATAAACTCTGAATTTTTGAAATGTTTTAAAGCTTCATGCAAACTTCCTGGTAATGAAATAATTCCTTCTTTTTCCATTTCTTTAGAAGATAAATGATATACATTTCTATCTGTAGGGTCAGGAATTTCAATATCTTCAGAAAGAATACCTTCTAATCCTGAACTTAAAAGTACTGCAAATTGGAGATATGGATTCCCCGAGGGATCTGGACATCGTATTTCAACTCTAGCCGCACTTGCTTTATTATGAAAATCTGGTACTCTAAGTAATGGAGATCTATTTCGAAATCCCCATGCTAAATAGACGGGAGCTTCATATCCTGGAACTAATCTTTTATATGAATTAGGCCAACTACTTAAAACTGCACACATAGGAATTGCATGCTGTAATTGCCCTGCAATCCATTTTTTCATTAAAATTGAAATGTGATCTCTATCATTTTCGTCATAAAAGACATTATTTCCATTCTTCCAAAGAGATTGGTGTACATGCATTCCAGAACCGTTGATTCCCTCAAATGGCTTTGGCATAAAAGTTCCTATTAAATTAAATTGAGCTGAGACTGTTTTGACAATAGTTTTAATTGTCATTGTATTATCTGCAGTATTAACTGCTTTATCATATCTAAAATCAATCTCATGTTGACCATATGCTACTTCATGATGCACACATTCTACAGAAATTCCCATTGCATCACAATAATCTCCTATCCTATATCTTATCATTTCGTTGATATCATAAGGATCGTAATCAAAATACCCTCTCATATCTGAAGGCTTGAAAGCTTGTTGTGTATCTGGAGTAAGGATAAAAAATTCCATTTCTGGAGCACAATAATAAGTGTAACCATGCTCTTCTGCCTTTTTTACAGCTCTTTGTAAAATGTATCTAGGATCTCCATCATAACGTTGACCATCAGGTTTATAAATATCACAAATAACTCTCGCAACTTTATTTTCTTTTCTCCAAGGTAAAAGATAAAAAGTACTAGGATCTGGAAGTGCAACCTTATCACTCTCTTCGATTGCCCCGTAACCTGTTATAGAGCTTCCGTCAAAATTTTCTCCAATCTCAAATATATCCTCTATTCTTTTTGAATTTATTTCAAAACTCTTAACAATTCCATGGATATCAGTAAATTGAAGATAAATAAACTTAACATCTTCCTCCTTAATTTTCTCTATTACCATATCACATAATTCTTTCCTTTTAGGATCAGTTTTCTCAATCATTTTTTTACATTATTTTTTTATTTCATTAAAATCGAAATTTTATATTTAGTTAATAAAATAGATTACTCTTGTTAAAATTCATTTATTATCTCATTCATAAATTAAGGAGTTAATTGATTCTTTCTCAGGGATGTTGTATCGTATATACGGTAATTTTTTAACCCTTTTTAATCGAGAAATTTCTGATTTTAAAATAAAGAAATTTCGATATCTTATTTGTGAATTACAATTCCAAGTATACTCTTTTTTAGGTTTAAAATCCGTAAATTTAGGCTCACTATTAATCTTAATATATTCATCATCAGGTTTATGTTTTCCAAATGTTAATGTATCCATTTCTAAAAAGATACCACAATTCCACTTTATAGATTTGTATTCGTCATTAACTATTAATCCACTAGAATCTGAATTGTTTTCACATTTATGACATATTTTACTATCATGGAAATACTCCTCTCCACAAATTGGACATTTTAATGACATATTTAACATCTATCCTAATCTAATTATATAAATAAAAGGGAAAAATTCCCTATTTTTGTTCTTTAATTATTATTATGATCAAATATTTATAAACATTAACTATTTCTAGCTCAAACGTTTACATTAGTGGAAGAAAAAGCTTATAAACGATCACAAATATATTATAAGAATGATCAAATGATATAACCAATAGTTTTTGTCGGAATAAAAAATGATCAAATGGATAATTTTTCAGCATTTCTATGGACAATTGCATAATTTTATAATAATTATATGACTCTCTAATATTATGACGGAAAATAATAGCATAGAGCAAAAATTTAATTTGGATACTGAAATCCTTAAGAAATTAAGTGTAGATGGAAGAGTTTCCTTTCGCCAACTTGCAAAAGACCTAGGTCACAAATCACCTGTAACCATAAAAAGACATATTGAAGAGTTAGAGGCTAATAAGATTATTTTAAATTATGGAGCTAAAATCAATTATGAAAAACTAGGTTATGAAATTATTGCAATTATTGAAGTAACGATTTCTAAAGGAAAGATGTTCGAAGTAGAGGAAAAAATTGCTGAAAATCCTAATGTTTTCGGAGTTTATGATATCACAGGAACTTATGATGCCCTCATTTTAGCAAGATTTAAAACTAGAGACGAACTAAG
>JBHLRA010000108.1:0-10303 GCA_048883045.1 Candidatus Thorarchaeota archaeon
ATCATTGGAGCTGTTTTTAACTCTCCATAAAAATTGTCAAACATGGAGCTTTTATCAATATCTCGACCAGATTTATTTCCACAAATGTTAGTTTTATCCACAAGATCCTCTGAGGGGATATTTACACTAAACGTCATATTTTCATGGACTCCAATTGAGGTATAGCGTTTTTTAGACATACTAAAAAAGATATATTTACCAAAATCAAATGGACAGCTATACCCAATCACCAGATAATTAGGTTTATTATTCACATTTGCTCCAACTAAAATAACAGGTAATGGGCTTAAAAGATTTTCTTCAATGATCTTTTTTTCACTGTTTTCATTAATCATCTTAATTCAAAATTACTTTTGTAAATTACTTTTCTATATATTTTTTTCCAATTTCAAATGCTGGTGCAAGATTTCCGCCAACTTTCCAATAATTATTTCGAGAATAGGTAAATGTATTCAATTTAATTATATCTGGTATTCCTTCTGTTAAATATTTCTCATCAGAATAAGCATTCACAATTTTACCTATAAAAATTTCATGTCCTTTCTCTACATTCACTAATTCTGTCACCTTAATAGTTTTTATGACTTCACATTCTAGATTTAGTGGGGATAAACTTGCCATAGGTGCAGTTTTGAGATCTCCGTAAAAAACCTCAAATACTTCTGACTTATCTACTTCTTTTCCAGAGACAATCCCAACATAATCTATTTTTTCTGCTAAATCCTCAGTTGGAGTATTAACACTAAATGTTCCATTTTCCTTAATACCAATATTAGTATAATGAGTCTCCCAAGAAGCTATTGAAATCATTGGAGGATCAGCTTCAACTATACCAACATACGCTAAGGTCTCAAAATTAGGTTTTCCATTCACATTTGCCCCTATAAGGGCCACGGGCATAGGAAATAAATAAGCTTTTGCTGGAATTTTATTTTTCATCATTAAACCTCTTAATTAAGATCAATAAATATTATAGAATTTGATAACATAAATAGATGTAATTCTTGTACTAAGAATAAACATTGAACTAAGTTTCAAACTTTTAAATCTTTTCTTCATTATCATTCAATATCCTCTAAATTTTCATCAGAATTAATGGTTTGATAATGTACTTTAAAAACTTTGTTAGAAAATAAGTATTAACCATAAAGATTATTTTAAGTCTTTTATTACTAATATTGGGAATTGATTAAATATCAATTATTGAGAATAAACTTACCATGACTGAAACTAATGAATTAACGAATCTCAATGGAGAAACAAAAAGAATTTTGTTTCAATCCATGGAATTAATAATGAACAATATTAAAGCTAATATTGATCATTTAGATAAGAATTTTAAGTATACGAAAAAGTTTATTGATTTAGTCCACGATGGGTTAGTTAATAATCGTAAGTTTTTTTTATTAGCTTCTGGTAGAAGTGCTTTCATATTACAATGTTTTGCTACCCGTTTGGTTCATTTGGGTGCTGAAGTTCACATTGTTACTAATTTAGCAAGCATGCCGGCATTAAGAAAGAAAGATATTTTAATTGTACTCTCAGGTTCTGGAACTACAGGTATAGTTGTTAGTTTATTAAATAATTACGTAAATACTGTAAAGCCGTATGGAATTGTCACTATTACTAGTCATCCTGAAACAGTAATTGGGAGGATAGGAGATATCACAATTAAACTTAAAGGCAGAACTAAAAGAGATCAAGCAGTAGGTGATGATGCGGTATTAGCTCCTGAAGGAACTATGTTTGAAATTGCAGCTTTTTGTTATTTGGATGCTATAATAGCAGAATTAGCAATTAAAATGGGTAAAACAGATAAGGATTTACTTGAAAAACATTCTCAAGGTACTTAAATTAATCTCCTTCTATTTTTAGTTTTTTCATCTCAAAACTTTGTACTAATTAAATGATATGAATTATATATCCTATTAAATAATATTAATTGTGCCCATTTATAGTGTCTCTATGAGATTATTCATTCAATGATTATTGATCTCCAAATGGGCACACATATTTTAGTAATTTTATCTAAAGCGCACGATTTATGTGATTAATGCACCAAAAGCTGCACAAAATTCAGAATTTTTCAGAAATATAGCTTTTTTTTTATTAACCTTGCACAATAGGGACAATATTTTCTTCAAAATCTTATTTTCTTTTAAAAATCCTCCACAAAAGACTATATTTGACACATTATTATTATCAGCCATTATAGTAGCAATCGTACCTAAATTTTCGCCAATAAGGCAGATAAAAGAATTAATGAAATCTTCTTTATTCGAAGAAGCAATATTAAACTCACTGGTAATTTTACCCAATGAAGCAGCAGTAAATTCCCTAAATAGTAAATCGACCCTATTGTCTTCAGGAGAATAAATATCAGAAACTTTTAGATCTACATTATATCTATTTCCTTTTCTTGCCAGATTTAAAGCTTCTTGGTAATCTTTCAGATTAAAAAGGGCATTTATTAAACCCATAAAAAATCCTCCGCCGAGGGCAGAACCGCCTAAATGGGTGGGCTTATCATCATTTAATACAATTGATGTTCCGGTACCTATGGTTACTATTAATGTCCGAGGAAGTTCTTTATTTTTTTTTATTTTATATAGTAATTCAATCCCTTTGACATTTGCTTCGAATTCATTTACAATTTTTGTTTTAATATCTTTTGAATATTCTTTATATAGGTTAAAACTTTTCCCTCCCGTAAAATTAAAAGACTCTACTATAGCTTTTTTAGAATTTAGGAATTCTTCGATTTTTAGGACACTTTTTTGAGTTGGAAAAGAAAAAAAAGTCAATTCATTCCTTTCAAAATAAGCAATTTTCGAAAGTGTTTGTCCCATATCAACACCAATTCTATCTGATGGAATTTGAAGTATATTTTCGTTAATAATAATTTTTGACATCCTTATTATCACTTAACTTAAAATTCAATACTTTCATTATTTTATATTATTAATTTAATATATGAATTTTGTATAATTTTTTCATGCTAAGTCAATCAAAATCGAAGAAAAATGAAGTTGTTATCAGTAAAGCAGATACACCAAAAGAAAGCTTAATTAAGGGAATTGAAATACTTGGAGGAATTTCTAAATTTATTGATAACGAAGACCAAGTTTTCATAAAGTTCAATTTAAATTTACCAGGAGGATTTCCTACAAACACAAATTTTGAAGTATTAGAAGGGCTTATTAAATTTTGTAAGGAGGCAGGAGCAAATAAAATCTATTTGGGTAGTTTTCCTGTGAAAGGGATTCCAATTAATATTATTTCAGAAATATTAAGCTTAAAAGAATATTTTAGTGCTATTGGCGCAGAATTAGTATTTCTAGATAATAGTAATTATTATGGGAAAAAGGAGGTTAATTCAGAACAATTAAAAAAAATAAAAAGAGATTCTTTTACAAAAGTTAAATTAAATGATAATGAATATTCGATCCCAAATATTATTTTAAATTCAGATAAATTTATTTTGGTTAATCAAATAAACGTAAATCCATTATTTAAAATAAATTTAGCACTATTAAATTCGTATTCTATTATTCCTTCAAAATATCGTGAAGTTAGAAATAATAAAAATAAAACTCATGAATATAATTACAGCAATCAATATAAGAAGGATCTTATTTCTAATATCTTAAAGATTTATAGAATTAAGCAACCAGATTTAGTCATAAATGATTTATTTTACATATTAGAGGGTGCAGGTCCTTTTATTTATAAGGATTCTAATTTAAGAAAGACTAAATTAATGATTATGGGAAATGATACGATTGCTGTTGATCTAATTACTTTAAAACTTCTAAATATCGAACCCGATGATAATGACTTAATAAAACAAGCACGAATAATGGATTTTACTATACCTGAAATTTCAAATATTAAAGTTTTAGGAGAAAAAATTGAAGAAAATAGAATTAATATTGATTTATGTGTTCCAAAAATAGAAGACATTAAAGTTCAAAACATATCTACCTATCCAGGAAAATATTGTACTGGATGCTACAAACAAGCTTATCATTTTCTAAATTTCATGAAAACATATATGGTAAAAGATTTAAAATATAATCCTGATAATTGTTTTTTAATTGGTGAAAATCCTATAATGCCAGATAAATCTGGGAATATTATCCTATTCGGGGATTGTGCAATAAATAGCACAGAAAACTATGAATTTAGAAAAATTGTAATTAAGAATAAAAAACAAAATAAAAAAGAGCTAAAAAATAAGCCTCCTAAAGAAAATAAATTGAAAAAGAAACCTAAAATCAAAGAAAAACCTAATAAAGATATTTTAGAATTACGTGGATGTCCTCCTAATATTTATACTTGTTTAAATTTATTATTAAATTATTATGGGAAAAATAATCTCCCTAACTTAAATTTACTTATAAAAATGAATGACTTTTGGATTAATGGGAAATTCAATAAAGAACTAGAGACTTGGGAGGCGCTTTAGTAAAGTGATTAATCAGAAATTTAGGAATAATTGGCTTAAAATATTAGATTTTAATAGAACTAGAAATATATTACAAGATCCCGAACAAACTGAGGTAGTTGTAAGAATCCCATTAAGTCCAATAACAGTAAATGCAAATATCTTATATTACTTATTTGAAGTCTTGTATCCTAAATTTATTAATGACCAACAGAACATTCTTGACATCATTATTCAGGATATTGATAAAAAAAACAATATAACAAATTTATTCTTATATATAACACAGAAAGCGGGAATACATGAAACTGTTGAATCATTACCTAAAAAACTACTTAAAATCAAAAATCTTGAAATCGAAAAACTAGAGGAAGTTTTTAATAAAGCACAAAGTGTTCTATTAAAGGAAAAAAGCATTCAAATTTCATCAATTCGTATATTTAAGAAAGAAGCTATTGATTTAATAAATAGTTATTGTAAAAATATAGAGGAACTATCCCTTTACGAGTTTTTTAATCAAGCTATGGATTTACTTCATAATTTATTTGAGCAGGATTTAATTTTAATCTACCCAGAACCAATTGTTATTAATTTTATTAAATCTAGTATTTCACTATTAAATGAAATCCGATTTCGTAATTTGTTTCAGTTCATAGAAGACAAATTACCAGAATTTCATATTTCTCTTTTAATCGATGCTAAAACCACAAAAACAATTGCTTTGGCACAGAAAACAACTTTGAAAAATGGAAAGTCAGATTTAAGATTAAATTTTTTTACACCAACAGAATTGGATATAAATATAGATGATTTAAATATAAAAAATACTCTAAATATAATTCAAGATAAACTACATACTGAGAAATCGTATTATATAAACCAGAATACTATTTTGACGTTCATTTCAGACCTTTTCGAAATTTTGATTCCATTAAAAAAAGAAAATCTCAAACTTTTATTTCAAAAAGCATTATTTGGGTATCGTAGTTTTGAGAAACTCTGGAATATGGTACCCAAACCTACTATTTACAATACTTTAGTAAGATTTTTAATTCGCCTAATTGGATTCAACCTAAATCTTAAAAAGATATCACATTGGGGAATTCCAGAAGCGATTTTCAATTATATTGACTTCTTTTTTGGATTAAATTCGAGAATTCTACTCATTATCACAGATCAAAGTCGCTCTAAAAAAATCAAAGGCCCACAAGATCATGTTATAAAAAACACGTGTATGCATACAATCTTATTAGAATTTGAAGATAGCACTTTAGAACGGATAATGACAATAAATAAAGATAAACTTTTTTTGGATAGTAATTCTAATTCATTATCTTCAATAAGAAAGGTTTCAATAGAGATATTTGGGGATACTCCAGTAATAATTATTATAGATAAAATGCTGATACGAGAGATTGTCAATAATTTTGTTTTTAATCATTCCAGTTTTTCTTTTATCCCTAAGTTTAAGACATTAAAGTTATTGAAAAATGAGAAATATTTCATGATATATCCAGAATTTCCATTTTATAAATTAATGAAAAATAAAGGATCTCTGTCATTGTTGAAATTAATTATTCCTATAATGATTGACAAATTCGAATTTTAGAACTCTAGGGATTTTTAATGACAATTAGATGTATTGCATATATATTACTTAATAAGTCCTTTTGTGACTAATAATTCAGCGTTCAAAATAGCACCTCCTGCAGCTCCCCTTACTGTATTATGACTTAATGAGACAAATTTATAATCAAAAACATTATCCTCTCTAAGTCTCCCTACTGTTACAGCCATTCCTTTATCATTATCTCTATCCTTTTTTGGTTGTGGTCTATCAATATTATTCAAATAAATTATTGGCTGGGTGGGAGCAAATGGTAAATTTAACTCTTGAGGCACTGATTTAAAATTCTTCCAAATTTCAAGTATTTCTTCTCTTTTGGGGATTTTGTTTTTGAATTTTAGGTTAACTGAAGCTGTATGTCCATCCAATACAGGAACTCTAGTACAAGTGGCACTAATTTTTATTGAATCATTATTTATTATACCATCTTCTCCGATGCTTCCAAGAATTTTCAATGGTTCTTTTTCAGTTTTTTCTTCTTCCCCATCAATATAAGGAACAATATTATCGACTATATCCATTGACGATACACCGGGATATCCTGATCCTGATACTGCTTGAAGTGTAGTGATAATCAAATCGCTTACTTTATATCCTACATTTTCTAACGCATAAATCGGAGTAAGATAACTCTGTAATGAACAATTAGGTTTAACAACCACGAAGCCTTTATTAAATCCCCTTCTTTTTTGCTGGATTGGAATTACATTAATATGTTCATGGTTAATTTCTCCAATTATCATAGGAACATCAGGGGTCCACCTATGTGCTGAGTTATTAGAGATAACTGGTATGCCTTTTTCTGCGTATTTAAATTCTAAATTTTTTATATCATCTTTATTAGGAAGTGTAATTGCAGAAAACACAAAATCGACATTGTTACCTAATAAATCAAAATTTTGGACATCTCTAACGATTAGACTTTTTATATCTTGAGGAATCGAGAATGACATCTGCCATTTTTGTTTAACTGCTTCTTCATATGTTTTATTAGCTGATCTTGGAGAAGCTGCAACATCGACAATTTGAAACCAAGGATGATTTTGTAATAATTTGATATAATTTTGACCTACAACTCCAGTTGCTCCTAATATTCCTACATTAAACTTTTTCATTAGAAACCCTCTAGTTATTAATTTTGTTTTTACTTCTGATAATAATAATTAATTTTTAGATATAATAAATATCAATTTAAAAGTTTTTCTTCTTAAAAATTAATGTTTTAGTAAATTTTTCAAATTTTATAAAAAAAAATACAGAGTTATTTATATTAATAAATAATTTGAAAAATCAAAAATTAATTCTTTATTATAAATTACACTTCCACGGATTCATTTATAAACAAATAATTTTATGTGATATTTATGCCGTCAGGACCTTATGATGCGCTTGAAAAAGAAGCTGAACGGTTAGAAAATCAATCAAAGGATGAATTTGGGAAAAAGAATTTTGTTATGGCAATTTCATTTTTAGAAGAAGCTAAAGAAATTTATTCGAAATTAGGCTTTCAAGGTAAAATTGGAATGATTAATCAACGGATCGCTAGATTAAAAAATTTAGTGAAATTTGAAAAACAAGATACTATGGTACAAACTAAAAGTGAGCAAGAGTTTCAAGAACGCGTTCAAAAGGTGATGAATGAAAAGCAAATGTACCAAGAAAAACAAGCTGAAGTTCAGATGGCTCTTTCTCCAGAAATGATACAAAAACTTGAAAAAATTAAACTATTGAAAGAGAAAGCCGAAAAAGAAGAGAAATTAAATAAATTTTCGAGAGTATTGGGAAGGTATGAATATATATTAGAATTATACAAATCCATTCCAAAAGAAATAATGGATACAAGAAAAGAGATTTATGAGATTGAAAAAAAGATTTCTCTAATAAAACCAAAACTATAGATGCTAATCTTTCTTCTTATTTAATAACAAATTTGCTGAATTTTTATGAAAAATCCTTTTGGTGATTTTTATCACATTCCCACTTCAAAAGAATTATTAGATATCGCTTTTAAAAGAGCAATGAAGAGCTCTGCTCAAGTTTCTAAAAATGCTCCAATTCTTATTAAAGCAAGAAAAAAAGAATCTAAACGTATTAAAGTAGCTATAGAAGAACTGATAAATAGAATATTAAAAATTATAAAGTTAGTACCAATAATAGATGATCTTCCAGATTTTTATAGAGAACTAGCTAAAATTTTAGTTGATGTAGACGAATTGAAATTAACTTTAGGTAAATTAAATGGTATTTTACCTGTCCTCAACAAGATTGAAAGAGAACATTTAACTAAACTTAATAGAATAGAAGCTCCAAAAGAGGGTGATCAAATTAGAAGATCCGCATTTGGGAGAATTTCTTCTATTATTGATAAGCAAAATGATAATCTCGAATATTTAAACAAGATTAGAGGGAGCTTAAGAGAAATTCCCTCAATTGATTATACAATGCCGTGCATAGTAGTCGCGGGATATCCAAATGTAGGTAAAAGTAGCATTGTAAAAAATATCTCTACGAATAAGAAGATTGAAGTTAAAGAATATCCATTCACGACAAAGAAATTGAATATGGGGCATATTGAAATTGAAAAAAGATTTAGTAAGATTAGAATTCAATGTCTGGATACGCCGGGAATTTTAGATCGCCCTATGGCTAAAAGAAACAATATTGAATTACAAGCAATATTAGCTTTAAGATTGATATCCGATCTAATTCTATTTGTATTTGATCCTACTCCCGCTTCTGGATATAATGTTGAATCCCAAATTGAATTATATAATGAGATTAAAGAAAATTTCTCAAAAGAAGGGCAAATAGAAATAATTATTATTTTTAATAAAATGGATTTAGCGAAAGAATCAGAAATACAATTTCTAAAAGAAAAATTAAATTTGAAAGAAAATGAATATTATTTAACAAATGCATTGACAGGGAATAATTTAGATAAGATCATTAGCGATTTAAAAGAAAGATATCGAGGTAATGAAGAATATTCATCATGGGATTAGATATAGGTGGTGCTAATACTAAAGCTGCTTTATTAAACTTTAAAGATGAAAAAATAAGAGAATCTTTTTCATTTATCGAATATTTTCCTTTTTGGGAGAAAACAATTAAGGAAATTCCAGAAATGTTAAAAAGAGTAGTAAAACATTTACTTGATAATAATGATTATAAACTTGAAGATGTTGAATATTTTGCGGTAACAATAACTGCTGAGCTTTCAGATGCATTTCAAACAAAGAGAGAAGGAATTCACACTATTTTAAACGCATTAAAAACAGTCTTTAATGTAGATAAATTGAAATTCATTACAAAAAATTGTGAATTTGTCAATTATAATAAAGCTAAATCTGATTATTCTTCGATAGCAGCAGCAAATTGGGCATCAACAGCCTTATATCTTGGAAAATATATACCTCAATGTATATTAATTGATGCGGGATCAACCACTATTGATATTATTCCAATTTTAGATTCGATTCCAGTTCCGCAAGGAAAAGATGATGTTTCACGTTTAATAAATCATGAATTGATCTATACAGGAGGTCTAAGAGCAACTATCCCTTCTATCACCCATCATGTTCCTTACAAAAACAGAAAGGTTCGAGTGTCATTTGAAAAATTTGCTTTAATTTCTGATATTCACAGAATTTTAAATAACATTTCGGAGGATGAGTATATAAATGATACAGCTGATAATAGGTCAAAATCTCTAGAAAATTGCTATGCTCGACTTGCACGGATAATTTGTATGGATAAAGAAACAATTTCAACTGAACATTTAGATATAATAGCTAATTTTATTTACCAAAAGCAATTAAATCTTATAAAACGAGAAATTAAAGCTTTTATGAATAGTCTTATCTCAAATTACAAAGAATTTATGCACAATCCTAAATTTGTAATAACTGGTTTATCTGCTGATTTTCTTATACGAAAAACACTCCAAGATCTTGGTTTTAAAGATATTTACAGGTATGAAACTATAACAAGGATACCGAATAATATAAGTTCTTCAGCTTTCGCTATTGCAGGAGCCTTAAATAATCAAATTTTAAATCACCAAGTAGAAAAATGAGTAATAGTACTGCTTTATTTAAGATTGGCGGTAAAATTTTAGATGATTTTGATAACTTGAGTTGTACAATCTCTCAATTAACACAATTGTTTAAAGAAGGTTTGTTTAAGAGAATTATTTTAATCCCTGGAGGAGGCTCTTTTGCTAATTTTAT
>JBHLRA010000109.1:0-10184 GCA_048883045.1 Candidatus Thorarchaeota archaeon
GCATTTAATACTACTATATGATCAGCATTTTTAATTGTTGAAAGCCGATGTGCAATAATAATAGTGGTACGTCCTTCACGTGCTTTATTTAACGCGTCCTGAATTAAAGTCTCCGTATAAGGATCTACTGAAGATGTTGCTTCATCTAATATTAAAATCTTAGGATCTGTGATTAAAGCACGAGCAAAAGCAATCAATTGTCTCTGGCCTATTGAAATATTACTGGCATTTTCTTTTAATTTCGTATCATATTTTCTATGTAATGCTTCAATAAAATTATGAAGTCCTAAAAATTTTGAAACTCCTATCATCTTCTCTTCAAGATCTGGTGTATGAGTATCAAATCCATATAGTATATTTTCTCGAATGGTTCCTGTAAATAAAAATGCTTCTTGTGGGACAATTCCAATTAAATTTCTTAAATCTCTTTTCCTTAACTTTAGAATATCGACATCATCTAGGAGAATCTTTCCTTTATTTACATCATAGAAACGAGCAATTAATTTTATTAACGTAGTTTTACCAGCCCCAGTTTCCCCCACGATTGCTAAAGTTATTCCTCTTGGAATTTTTAAAGAAATGTCTTTTAAAACAAAACCCTTAGATTCTATGTGTTGAAGACGTAATTTCTCTTCATTTATTGCATCATTTACAACTTTAGGGATTCTATCATTTATTTCAGGAGGGATAGATATTTTTGAAAGTTTTTTCAAAATAGATTGAGGTGATTTTTGTGCCCTTTCAGTGCTAATCATTCCCCCTCCCTCTCCACTGAAACCACCACTCTGCTGAAGATTTGTTTTAGCCCTTAATATCTGTTCTAAAGATTTAACCATTTTTAGAATGTCTTCGGAAGTTAAGATTTCTTGGAATTTATCAGATTCAACTTTTGTTTGTTTCTTAGACTTTTTTTTCATACCTCTATTATTAAGTATATACCCAAAACTCACATTATCAAATTCAATAGCAGCATTTAATTCCTGAAGTAAGATTGGATTTTCAATATCAGGAATCTCAACTTGTTCTTCTAATAAGCTATAAATACGGTCACTAGCTGCAAGTGCAGATTCTATAACATTTTGAATTTGCATGAGTGCCATAAAGGGTCTGAAAAATTGTCCCAAAATTGTGATAAATGCACTTAAAACCCCTACTGAAACATTGATCCCGAAAAGTGAAATGTTACCTGAAGCAAATAAACCTCCTACTAATAAAATGGTTCCTGTAATAATTGTTGTAGTAAGATTGATTAAAGGAAAAATTGTTGCCATATAATTTCGGATTCTAACCATAATTTTATAATTTGCAGTATTTGCCTGATCAAATTCAATGGCAGCTCTTCTTTCTTGACCATAAGCTTTCACTACTTTTGCACCCTCAATATTTTCCTGAATTGAAGATGTTACCCTCCCAATTGTTCTTCTTTCCTCCTTAAATAATAAGGTGGCAACTTTTTTAAAAAATCGAGTAATTATAAAAAATAAAGGAAAAATTACCAAGCTAATTATTGCTAAACTTACATTGAGAAAGAACATAAAGACTACAGTTAATCCAATCGAGACGATACTTGTAATAATTTGAACAAATTGACCACCAACTAATTGATTAAGTAATGTAACATCGTTTGTCAAGATTGATATTATTTGGCCAGAAGATCTTTTATCAAAATAATTTAAAGACATATCTTGAAGTTTAAAAAATAGATCATTTCTAATTTGATAAGTAATTTCTTGAGATATTTTACCCATCCCATATGAGGCAAAAAAATTAGCTACCGCCATAATTAATATTAATGTCAGAAAAATACCAGTCAATATAATAATGTAATAAGCATTTTTCATAACAATACCTTTATCAATAATATTTGCTGAAAAAATTGGACTTAATGCAGAAATAATAGTTGCAATTAACAGAAAGATAAAGAACAGGATGAATTTTGATTTTTGAGGCTTTAAATATGAAATTAACCATCTCCATAATTCCTTTCTTGGATGATCAAGTTTCGTTTTATCCCCTTCTAACATAAAACGTTGACGAGTACTAGCACTTGGCTTAATAATTTCTTCTCTTTCCTCGTCATTATCTTTATACTTATTATCACTCATCCTTATTCATTTCTAATTATGTTACTTCTCCAATTCGATCTTGTAGCTTTTGTTTTTGATATAAAGTTTCATATATTTGTTTATATAAGACATTTGATCTAATTAATTCATTATGTGTTCCATAACCTACGATACGACCCCTATCTAAAATTAAAATAAAATCAACTCCTCTAATAGTTGAAATTCTCTGTGTAATGATAATAGAAGTTATCCCTTCCATTACTCTAATTAACGCTTGTTGGATTTTATATTCGGTTTCCACATCAACAGAACTAGTACTATCATCAAGTATTAAGATTTTGGGTTTTGTTAGAAGAGCTCTTGCTATTGATAAGCGTTGTTTTTGACCCCCTGATAACCGTGTACCTCTCTCACCCACGATTGAATCATATCCCTTTGGTAAATTAACAATAAAATCATGTAGATCTGCAATTTTTGCCGCTTCAACAATCTCATCTCTAGAGGCATCTTCTCTGCCATACGCAATATTTTCGGCTATAGTTTTGTTAAATAAAAATGTTTCTTGAGATACAATACTGATATTTTTGCGTAAATCTGATATTAAATATTTTTTTATATCTTGTTTATCAATTTTAATAGATCCTTCATTTACTTCATAGAATCGAGGGATTAAATTTATTATAGTAGATTTACCTGAACCTGTTGTACCTAAAATAGCAAGTTTTTTTCCGGCAGGAACTTTAAATGTAACATTCTTTAAAATACGATGATCAGTTGTATATCCAAAGCACACATTATCAAAATCGATATCTCCCTTCAAATTAGATATAGGCATTGCATTTGGAACATCATTTATTTCTGGACTGGAATCTAAAATATCTCGTACCCTAGTAAGTGCAGCGTCGGCTTGAATATACACTAGCATAATTTGACCTAACATCATTATTGGAAACCCTAATGTTGCTATGTAAGAAAGAAGTGTTACAATTGTATCTAAATCCATTGTTCCGTTTATAAATCTAAAACCACCTATGAATAATGAAAAAGCAGTCATTACTCCAATGATTATATACGTAGAGGGCATAAATAGGGAATTATATTTTACAGAATCGACACTGGCTTTATAAAACCTTGAATTATTCATTTTAAATTTTTGATATTCTTTTTTTTGAGTACCAAATATCCGGACTACTTGAGCGCCAACAATGTTCTCCCTTATTGTTGTGGTCAAATCACCAAAACTATTCCTTGTTTCCAAGAAGATTGGTTTCAGTTTCTTTGCAATATAATATGATAATAAAAGGGAAATTAAAATTGCTGAAATTAAGATAATTGACAAGTCAAAACTAAATAAAGAAAAGCCAATAAAAATTCCACTAATCTGAAGGCTTGATTGCAAACCTAAAATTAATCCCATCCCAAAAATTTGTCGAGTTTCTTCGATATCACTTGTAGCTCGAGAGATTAACTGCCCTGTTTCAGTTTTATCAAAATATGAAAAAGTCTGACGATAAAGAGCATTGCTTATATCATCTCGTAAAAAATATAACGCCCTTGATGAGACTTCAGCTCCTTGAAGCCGAGCAGCTCTATTGAAAATATATGTTAATAGTGCCAATATTAATATCGTAAAAAAATATAATAAAAACGCTAAAACATTAAAGCTTGGAAGATTTGGATCTAATAATCCAACCATTCTCCCTATAAAGATAGGAGTAATAGTATTAAAAATCGTAGCAATTAATAAAAATGTGATTTGTAAAAGGAACTCTCTCTTTGATCTTATCCAGTACTTGAATATCATTCGAGCAGATTTCATTTAGATGCTAACTTCTATTAATTTTAAATCACGTTTAGTAAGGATATATTTAAAAAAAGTATATATTTAAAAAAAAATTATTGGCTTATTTCCATCTTATTAAAGGATCGAGCTCCGATTAAAATCAATATCGTTCCAAAACCGACAGTGATTATTATATCCGCCCAAAAAGGGAAATAAGATACTCCTAATAAAACAAATCGAAAGAGATCTACACTATAGGAAAAAGGATTGAACATTAGAATCAATGCGGGAAATGGAATCAATGTCCCCGAAAGCCACATCATTGGCATTATAATAAAAGTTTGTATTAAACCAAAAGATTGCATATCTCTTAAACGTGTACTAATCGTTAAACCTATCCCTACAATTCCAAGACTAGCAAGGAAAGCAACAGGTAAGATAAGTATTGTGCGCCAAATTAAACTAAGATCATATCCAAAATAACCAAAGATAACTCCTAAACCTATCATTATCACAACTTGTAGCATCGTCTGCAAAGCAACACCAGTAGTTCTTCCAAGCATTATCGTTCTTCGACTTACTGGGGCAACCATCAACTCCTTCATAAACCCAAACATTTTATCTCTAAATACCGACATCCCACCAAAAATCCCGGTGAAAAGGATTACCATTGCTGCAATACCCGAAGCTGCAAAAGCTTTTGAATTTATAATAATCCCTCCTATCACTATATTTGCACTAGAAAATGAAAACCCTATCCCAAATACAAAGAGAAATAATATTCCTTGAGCAAGAGAAGAAATTACTCTTGATTTATTCCTCCAGAACTCCATCAATTCTCTTTTTGCTAAAATCCACACTGCGTTATAATTAACTTTTGATTTTACAAGATTTAAATCAGACATTTTTCTATCACTTCCTTAATTGTCGCATTTGAATTCTTCTCTTAATATCTTTTGTATGGTTTGAAGATTCTTCTCGTATCGCGGTACCTACATAGTGGAGAAACACATCTTCTAATGTAGGTTGATGCATATTTATATTTTTTATGGTTAATTTATTTTCATTAAATTTTTGAATAATAGAGGGTAATTGTTTTCCCCCATTTTCACAAGAAATTGAGATTGAAGGTTCTTGCTCTACTTCATCATTAACTTCTCCTTTCTTAATTTTGATAATCTCTTCCTTTATAGTATCTGGTACTTCGTCTAAGAGGGATTCATCAAACATTTCAGCAATCTTCTTTTTAATTGCAAGTGGTGCATTTAAAAACATACCGGTTGACATTGGCATTTTCTTCCAAGCCATGATTAATTTCTTTGGATCCGATAGAATGTCTCGCATTCGTGCTTTAATCATTTCTGGATTAAAATTCGCAGGCATTCCTTTTGGAAGTTGTATATTAGGCATCATTGGTAGTTCTCCTTCACTTGTACCAAAGGATACATTCTTTATTCCGGGAATTTCCTTTATTTGACTAATTATCATAGGGATCTTAAATTTTTCTTCAACATTTTCAAATTTAATATCAATAACATCCCCACTTAATTGACTTTTAAGATTCTCAGAAGTATCCATAGCGATGATTTTTCCATGATCCATAATACAAATTCTATCAGCGAGCTCATCAGCTTCCTCCATGTAATGAGTAGTAATTAAGATAGTCATTTTTGAATTTCCTTTATTCAATTCTTGTATCTTATCCCATATTTTTCTGCGTGTTTGAGGATCTAATCCCAAGGTTGGTTCATCTAGGAAAAGTACTTTTGGTTCATGAATTAGCCCACGAGCAATCTCTAAGCGTCTTTTCATTCCCCCAGAATAATTCTTTACAAATGTATCGGCTCGATCTTGGAGGTCTACTAACTCCAGAACTTCTCTTATTTTTGCATGCCTCTCTTTTTTCGGCATGCCATATAATATTGCGTGTAATTCTAGATTTTCCCATGCTTTCATTTCACCATCTAAGGAGGGTTCTTGAAAGACTATTCCAATACTTTTTCTGACTTTATCGGGATCTTTATTTACATTGAAATTATTAACGAATGCATTCCCTTTCGTAGCAGATAATAATGTTGCTAATATACTAATCGTAGTAGTTTTCCCTGCACCATTCGGACCTAATAATGCAAAAATTTCACCTTTCCTTATATTGAAATTAATATCATCTACCGCTAAAACATTACCTGCATCATAAATCTTTGTTAGATTTTTTACTTCAATTATACTATTATTCTCTGTCATTTTCTTACCTTATAAAAATGTTAATCCCAAAAATATTTTTTGATTTTATTTCATAAAACATCGGGAGAATTCCTAAATTAATTAATTGATTAGTTAATAATGTTAAATTTCGTGTAATCATAATTTTCCACCTTTATAATATAAAAATAATAAAAATTGAAGGAGACTTATTTATTTCTACTCCTTTTTCTGTTAATCCTCAGTTTTCTAAAAATTAAATATGCACATAGACCTCCAACACAAATTATCACTATGATAACTATCATATAAAATACCAAATCTGAATTACTACTGACAATTTGGTATAAAATATTATTATCTTCATCTTTTACAGTAAATGAAGACATAGTTCCTTCAGAACCGTATCTAATTTCTACGGTATAGTCTGTTTCACCAGTGCGGTTGATTGTAAGAACTTTATCGTTAACTGTTGCATTTTTGCAATCAAGTGCAGTAATAAGCTCTGCTAAATAATACCCAAATGGAAAACCTGTTGTAAGGCCATTGAAGATAAATAACCATAGAAATTCGTCTGGTTCTAAGATTGGAAAGCTATATGCTGAAAATTGAATCGCAGGAAGACTATTTAATTCTGTTGATAAATTATTGTAATCATTGAGAATTTCATTGAAGTCTGAAGGATTTTTAAATAGTAGAAGAGCATCATTTGCATCTGTAGGATCTTCCTCAAAATTCCCAATCGTAAAATTCCATGCTGCACGTAGGCCAACCCATAGATCGTAAGTATTTGTGTAATTAGCATTTATAGTGGTTTCATTATATCCTTGACTGTTCATTAGACCTAATAGTGGGATAAGTTCCTCAGATTCGAACAATACTGGCAAAAATAGTGAAACAAATACATCATATGTTTCCCAAGTAACATAATTCCAACCCTTAATCGTATATTTACTTTTAGCACCTGTTCGATTTGAGTCTCCTTCGAACCAATTTGTAGGTGTCGTAGATGCATTTACTGTAGTTTTCCAAGCAGCTTCATCATACTGTGAAACGATAAGTACTTCAGTGCCTTTAGTTAAAGCAACATTATAATTTCCATTGGCAACTATGGAAGTTGATAACATCCCAAAGAAAATTATACAGAGTACTGATACTCCAATTTTCCTAAATTTTGTATTTTTCCTCATCTTATAATTGCCTCCGCTTGAATAGATATGCTGCTAATATAAAATAAAACACTATAAATACAAGTAGTAGAGTAATTCCCATTTCAATACTTGGTGTCACCCATTGACCAAATGAAAAATTACCACCCATGCCACCTGGACCCATGCCACTAAATGAAAATTCGGTATATCTTGGATCTGGAAAAGGATATTCAAGTATTCCAGTTATTAGATTACCTAAATATGCTAATGAGTATAAAGGTTCAAAACCTTCCTTAAACACCAACGTCACAATCTGATCAACAATATTAAATCCAATTAAAAGGAGTATTAAAGTAGATATAATTGTTAGATTTACACTTCTCATAAATGAACTGAAAAATGTCACAAAACTGCTTAATGCTATTACATATAATATAGCAATGCCGTATGAATAAAATAATCGGATGTTAATTGGTCCACCATAATAGTAAAATCCAAGAATTCCTAAAATAAAATAGTAAATTGTTATAATCGAAACAACAAGTATTAGATTACCAAAATATTTCCCTAGAATCAATTTGTATTTGTTTATCTTCGGAAAAACTATAAAACCGGTTTTTTTATCAAACTCAGAACAGATAATACCTGAGAAAAATAAACATGCAGAAAATAGAGTTATGAATGAAATGAACTGTAATCCATTATTAAAGAATTCTGCTTGTGTATCAGGTAAAAGATAACCAGGAATTAATTGTAGAACGTAACCTAATAAGATTGCTACAATTATTGCGATTAAAGAAAAGAAGTAAAATTTTTTTCTTTGTTTTTTAATTTCAAAAACAATGGTGTAAAACATTGGTTTTATTCCATTAAATCTATTTTTTCTATTTTCCAATTTTTTTACACCCCCCTATTTACGTTTTTTTCTTTTGAATCATTATCTTTTACCATTTCAGCATAAACTCTTTCCAATTGAGATGTTTTTGGCTGAGTAAATGAGATCACAGTAAAATCTGATTCGAACTCCTTGATCAAAATCTTTAAAATATCTCCTTTTGATTCATTTCTTCCATCATAAAAAAATTTTAATCCTTGTTGTTCAGGATAGTACTTCACTGGAATTTTTGATACCATTGGATCTAGTTCTTTATCAAGATATGGATCAAGTCTTTCAGTTAAACGATTTATTATCAGTTCTAATTCACTAGGTTTAATAGGCTCAAGTAATACGCAATTTAATTCACTAGTCTTTAAACTGAGTGCTAAATTCTCAACAGTATCAAATCCAATTATGGAGCCATAATTGATTAATGCAATTTTGTCACATACTTCAGATATTTCATATAGCATATGAGAAGCTACAAATATTGTCTTTCCTAGTGATTGCAGTTCTCGGATATATCTCCTAATTTCAACACGTGCTAGTGGATCCAAACCTGTTTGTGGTTCGTCTAATATTATAATCTCTGGTTCATGTATAAGTGCTTGAATTATTCCTAATTTCTGTGTCATTCCTTTTGAAAAAGTTTTAACAGGTTTGTATTTCCATTCAGATAGTTTGAAACGTTCTAGAAGTTCATCAATTCTTTGATCGATTTTATTCTTTGGGTAATTTTGGAGGTTTGCGAAATATCTCAATAGTTGATTAGCAGTCATATTATAAAAAGCAGGAATATCAATTAGAAATCCTATATGACTCATAGTTCTTGAGATCTTTTCTAAATCCTGTAATTCAACACCATTAGTTCTAATTAGAATTCTCCCCGAATTTGGTCTTAATATCTTTGCTATCATCTTAATTGTAGTCGTTTTACCAGCTCCATTAGGGCCAACTAACCCTATAGTTTCCCCTCTATGTACTTCAAGATTAATATTATTAACTGCTGTTAAATCACCAAATCTCTTAGTTAAATTTTCCAATTTTAAAACAGTTTCAGATTTGTCAACTTTTTCTTCTTTAAGCATCATTATTATATTCCTTGTTTTTTTTAATTGCTTTGTTAACCATTTCTATTATTTTATCTTTATTTAAGGAGTCCATATTTTCAATTTCTTCAATCATATTATCTAAATCGACTCTAGCATCTTTAAAGGTTTCAATTCTTCTTTCTATTTGTTGAAGCATACCTTTCATCCAGGATCTAATCCCCCTAAAAAAATCAATCGCGTCATCTTTAGACTCAAATTCATTAATTTTCTCTGATAATATCATTCTTAAACCCTTAGAGGGCGATATCTCTGACATCATACTAAATAAATTTGCCCATCTCAATTTTAATTCATCTAAGAATTTCCTTCCAAGATCCGTTATTTTAAAGAATTTATTAGCTCGTCCTTCAATAATTTCCTCTTTAGATTCTAAATATTTCTTTTCCTCTAATTCTTGTAGAGTTCGTATTAAGGTTCCTCTTGGAAAATTATATTTTTCTTGTAACTGATAACCAGTAATTCCGTCTGGATACTCTGAAATTATCAATAAAATGATGAAATCTCTAATTTCTTGAAACGATTCTCGTCCTATCGGTAGAGGAGGTTTGAAATGATCTTTTGAAAATGGTCGAAATGGTCCAAATGGTGGAAAACCACCAAAAGGAGGATGATGTGGAGATCCATGGTGTTCAGGTGGGTCTTGTCCCATAGCTTTATGTAGTCTGTCTTCAAACCTAAATTGATCTAAATCTCTTTTAAACACTGTCGAAAACACCTTAGATCAGTAAATGTCATATGTCCAAATATGACATATGGTCAAAAAATCATTTCTAATATATAAATGTTTTGCATAATTATTTTAACTTAAGAGATTTATTAAAAGAAGTGAGTATTTATGGTAGAAGTATATATTGAAGATACAAATCAAGGTATCAAATCTGCTGTTAATCAGATTTTTAGTCAAATTGAAGAAAGTGGTAATCCTATTCTTAAAGATTCAAATCAAGTGTTTATCAAAGTTAATGGAATTGATTTTAAGAAACATACATATAC
>JBHLRA010000110.1:0-10119 GCA_048883045.1 Candidatus Thorarchaeota archaeon
CTTTTTCTATATTTTTGTTGGACTGAATAATTTTATTAATAGCTTCTTCAACTAATTCAAGATCCTTATACGCATTTTGGTTTTCATAGGCTTGATTTTCAAAATTACCCTTCGAAGGATTTAATTTTGGTGTAGAATCGATATTTCTCAAATTCCAATTCATTTTATTTTTAAATTCCTCGGTCAGAGGTTTGAGATTGAGCTCGTTCCATTTTTGAATGACCCATGGAGCATATTCATGCAATTTATCAAAATCAAAATCTAAATCATATCTCCATTCATACTGATGATCCCAATTTCCCACTGCCAAATAATTTTCATTGTCTGACTTATCAGACGAAAAATATTTCCAATTATTTCGGTTTATAGACTCATCTCTAAAAGGTCTGCCTTCCGCATATTGGAAAAAGAAACCTATTTTTTCTAGATTACTTTGGTTTTGTCCGCTTTCTTTTAGGTAAATTTCTATTTGAGTAATATCTACTTTACTCTTTATAACTTGTTCTAGGAACATTTTAAATATCACATTTTTTGCTTCATTTGGGTGACATTTTCCAGTAAAAATTGGATAATAAACAAAACAATAATATCCAGAGCCTTCATTTACACTTGCTTTAAATATTTCAATCCAACACTCTAAAGGTTTAATATAAACATTAGATTTGATGATATTGATTATTAACAATATATCAGCAATTACCCCTATAATTATAATTAATATAAATAACACTAAACTGAAAAAGAATGTCGCAAGAAGATATGTAAGTGCAGTATAGATAAGTAAAGCGCCAGCAATGAAAAAGAAAGCTATTAGAGAATTATAAGCTTCATGCTCCTTATCCTTTTTCGAATATAATATTATTGGTGCGTTATTAATAACAACTTTTTTACCAAATTTATTTATGAACTGTTGGAAATCTACTTTATTCCATTCAAAAGAAGACATTATAAAACAAACTATATTGTATTTATTTAAATGTTATTCGATCTGATTAAAATATTAGTGTTTTTAAAATTCTAACAATTGAGTAGAAAAATAATTAATCCTATACTCCTTTTAATTTTTAATTGAGATTGTACATTACAGATATTGATTTAATTTATGGTACAATTCGAAGAATTTTTACCCTTTATAAAGACCCAAGATTATTATCGTGATCAAATATACCATATCGAGCATATTCCAGCTCAAAAAGCCCATTTTGGAGAATTAAAAAAACCAATTAGAAAACGTCTTCAACGTTGGTTATATGCAAACAATATTAAATTATGGAATCATCAAGCGGAGGCTATCAACCACATTCTTGATGGTAAGAATACAGTAATCGTAACTTCCACAGCCTCAGGGAAATCTCTTTGTTATAATCTCCCTGTTTTAAACTCAATTTTAGAAGAACAATCTACTACTGCTATATATGTGTTTCCAACTAAAGCATTAGCTAGAGACCAATTTAATATTTTATCAAATTTATTAACAGATGTTAACATCAAACAAAATCGGATTGGTGTTTATGACGGTGACGTAGAACCTAATGAAAAAAAATTTGTTTTAAATAATGCGAATATTGTTATCACTAATCCCTATGGATTGCATTTTTATTTACCTTGGTTCAAAAAGAACTGGAGGAGAATCTGTCAGAATTTAAAATATATTGTGCTGGATGAAATTCATATCTATAGAGGGATTTTTGGATCCAACTTTGCCCTACTACTTAGAAGATTAAAAAGATTGCTTGAATCTTATAGCATAAAGCCACAGTGGATTTTATCAAGTGCTACAATTTACAACCCAAAACAATTTTGTGAAAAGTTAGTGGGTGAAGAGTTTTTAATTGTAGATAAAGATGGTTCTCCTTCAGGTGCAAAAAAGGTTATTTTATGGGATCTTCCTTATGATGAAATTTCGAATAAGTACCATTCAGCTCATCAAGAAACTAAAAATCTATTTGTTAGTCATTTGAAACAAGGAATTCAAACATTAAATTTTACATTATCAAGAAAAATGGCTGAACTCCAAGCAATTTGGACTAGGAATGCTTTACCTTCCCTTAAAGATAAAATCTTCAGTTATCGAGCCGGAATTAGCAAAAAAAAAAGGAGAGAAATTGAATTAAATTTTAAGCAAAAGAATATTCTAGGAATTAGCTCAACTAATGCACTTGAACTGGGAATTGATATAGGTTCTCTAGAAGCTACAATAAGCTCAGGATTTCCCTCAACGATTTCCAGTTTCAGACAACAAATTGGTCGTTCCGGTAGAGGTACTGATCTGTCCGTATCAACTCTTATTCCAATGCAAAATCCCTTGGATCTTTTTTATATCCATAATCCTGATAAATTATTTGGGGAAATACAAGAGGAGGTTCTTATCACTTTAAATAATAAATATATTTTAAAAAACCATATTTGTTGTGCAAGCAAAGAAAGTCCTCTAATAGCTGATGAATTTAGTAAATTTGGTATTCAAGATAAAACTCTATTCTTAGAATGTTTGGAAGAATTAGTAGCAGAGTCATTACTAATGAAAAGAGGAACTCACTATTATTGGAACAGTGATTTTTTTCCAAATGAAAAGTATGGATTAAATGATCTTTCAAATCGAAGCTTTAAGGTGATATTAAGAAACGATTCTTTTGAAGAATTACTAACTATTGAAGATGAAAGTTATGTATTCAGGGATTTACACCAAGGTGCTGTCTATCTTTATGAAGCAGAAACATACTTAGTAGAAGAACTTGATCTAAATGATAGAATTGTCTATTTAAAAAGAACAGATGTCGACTATTATACTCAATCCTTAAAACATACTAATATTACCCCTCTTGAAGTATTATCAGAAATAAAAATAGGTCCTAATCGTAATATCGAAGCTTATTATGGAAATGTGAAAGTAGAGCATGAATATTATTCATACAAAGTGATTGATACACTAAATCAAGATATACGTTCAAGACATCCATTAGAAGATATACCTATTATTGAATTTGAAACTCAAGCTGTATGGTTTTTGATACCTTTTGATTACCAAAAAGAATTAGAAATTAAAGGATTCGATCTTGGAGGTACTATACATGCTATTGAACATGCTATGATAGCGATGGCGCCAACTTTAGCCCAAATCTCAAGATGGGATTTAGGAGGAGTCTCAATAGATTTTGATCCTGTTAAGTTGCAACCCATAATTTATATTTATGATGCCTATAGAGGTGGTATTGGGATATCTGAATCTTTATTTCTAAATTTATATAAATTGCTGGATATGACTTACAAGTTGATAGATTCTTGTAGCTGCAAAACTGCCAATGGTTGTCCTTGTTGTTGTCTCAGTCCCAAATGTGGTAATAATAATGAACCCTTAGACAAAGAAGGAGCGAAATTTATACTTAAAAAGCTTATTAATTATAAGGAATAAAACGCAGAGTTTAAGAGTAAGAAAATTAACAAAGATAGAAATTTCTCTGAAGTTTGAATTTAATATAAAATTTTTTAAAGTCAAAAAGTATATTTATACATAATACCAGTTAAAAACATATAGAACTGGGGAAAAAAGTTAAAATTTTTGGGTATTTGGGTGTCATACACTTCCACGTTTAAGATTGTTATTTTTGGTGATTCTCAGACAGGAAAAACTACTCTAACTCATAGGTTTGCAACCAATCTTTTCAAGCAAGATATCACTATGACATTAGGTGTAGATTTTCACCTTAAATCCATAGAAGTCGATGGAGAGATGGTAAAACTTCAGATTTGGGATTTTGCGGGGGAAGAACGATTTAGGTTCCTTTTTCCCTCTTACATTAGAGGTGCTAATGGAGCAATTTTTATGTATGATATTACAAATTATGGTTCACTTGCTCATGTAGATGATTGGTTTGAAATCGTAGAAAAGGAGGTCAAATATCATTTACCAATCATATTTGTTGGTGGTAAAACTGATTTAATGCATCTGAAAGAAGTCTCTACAAAGAAAGCAATGAATTTAGCAATGACTAAAGGAGCAGATGGTTTTGTAGAGTGTAGTTCAAAATCTGGTGAAAACGTTCATAAAATCTTTAATCTATTAACGAAACTTATCCTAAAAAATAGGGATTTACAAATAATCTAAATTGTCATTTAATCTAAAGAAGCTTTTATTAAATTAATTAAACTTTATTTCATTAAATAAAAACTCAAGTGTTTATCTATTAAGATTGCTATAGCAAATGGAAACGACATTCCTGAAATTGTGGAACTTTGGAAGGAGCTTGTTGATCATCATTCAAAAATAAATTCTTTTTTCACAAGGAGAAAGGATGGTCATGTTAACTTTAAAACCTTTATAACTGATTTGATTAAATCTAAAGATGCAAAAATATTCATAGCATTAGAAGATAATCAAATCATAGGATATACAATTGCTAAAATTGATCTTTATCCCCCAATTTATTTGTTAGAAAAGTATGGTTCTATTTATGATATGTTTGTAACTTTGAAGTATAGAAGAAAGGGGATCGGGAAAAGATTGTGGCAGGAAGCTCTTAAATGGTTCAAACAATTAGGTTTAGAAAGAGTGGAATTAAGCATTGTACCAAACAATCCTGAATCTTCCTTTTTCTGGAAGAAACAAGGATTTCAAGATTATATGCACAAATTATATATCAAAATTAAATAAATAATGAAATTTCCATTTTTATTATCAAAAATTTAGAATTTTGAGCAATTTGCACTTGGTATTCCAGTTAAATAATACCACTTACGGTATTCATACATTAATTCCTTTAATTTATTAAAATTATCTATTTCTTTTATTATTAGAATATGATCTGTAAGGATTTATGTTCCATTAAAACAACTTTTTTAAAGCTAGAAATTTCAATAGTAAATATGAACTTGATAAGCGATTTAAAAAGGAATGATCTTATTTCCCCAACAATGACTCCTGATGAATACCTAAAGATTTATGAAGACAAAATTATGAATGTTTATGAAAATTATGAACCAAAATCAGATGTTATTGAAAAAATTAAATGCATTCTTAATAATAAGCAAGAAAAATTAAAAATCGTTGCTTTAGGTGCTGATTGGTGTCCTGATTGTTCGAGATATATACCTAGAATGATTAAAATAATCAAAGATTTCAAAATTGAAGAAGTTAGCTTAGATATTTTATATGGTATAATGTTAAATGCCTTACATAAACCGGGAGAAGCTATATGGCACAAAAAGCGTTCTCCACCAGAAGCAACTGATCCTAAGTTTGATTTGAAAGCAATACCCACTTTTTACTTCTTTAACAATGCTGGTGAACATATCGGTGTTATAGTAGAACATCCGAAATGGACATCCACATTAGAAGAAGATATTTTAGAGATTTTAGAAAAGAATATGTAAAGGATTTTTAAAATCAATATTACTTTTTTAAATTATCAATATTTAAATTTTTAAGAAGTTATAATAATTTTATGTCAAAATTAAAAGTAAAAAGAGTTATTATATTTAAACACGGAGTATCTTATTATATTCTCGAAGGAATTCTAAAGGGCTCTGGTAAATTTGAAATTGAATTTAAAATTGATGAGATGAATGATGTATTAAAATCCTTATTTGTTTTGGATACAAGTAAAAATGGCTATATCTCATCAATTTCTTACGATGCGGCTTTAGAAACTAACCAATTACTAAAATCTATTATGTTAAACATTCCAGATCGTGAGTCTTTTTCTTCACTAGTAACACAAATTAAAGGTGCTGAGGTAGTGTTAACTATTGGTGGTGCTAAAAAAGTCATAGGAAAAATAATGGGAATAGAATATGTAGAGAAACTTAGTAAAGTAGAAAAGATAACTGAAAGATTATTAACTCTCCTTCAAGATGACGGTTTGATAACCAAATATAACTTTTCAGAAATTCGAGCTTTAGAAATTATGAATGATGATATTAAAAAAGATTTAAAATTCTTTTTAGATACAGTAATTGCTGGAAAGAAGAAAGATGCTAAAAAAATAGTTATAAATTGTGAATCTGGAGGAGATGATGAGGTCGATCGAAATATATTTGTATCTTATATACGTGAAAGTCCAATTTGGAAAACATCATATCGATTAATTATGAGTAAGCAACAAGCATTAGAGCAAAAATGTTTACTTTCTGGTTGGAGCCTTATTGAAAATACCACAAATCAAGATTGGGAAGATATTGAATTATCTCTGGTTGCTGGTATGCCTGTTTCATTTGTTTATGAATTTTATAGGCCTATTTTCATCCAAAGACCAGTCATTCAGCCTCCGAAGGTTTTAAGTGCTAGACCTACTGAAATTGAAGAGGGATTAGAAATGGAGAAATACGAGGATTATGCCATGGATGAGTTAGAAGCTAAACCAGTAGCTATGAAAAAAGCTAGAGCCATGAGAACTGGTATGCCTCCTCCCCCTGCACCTGCAGGTGGAATAGGTTTTGCTCGAACTGTCATGTCAGAGGCTGAAGTATTTGATAAAGTAAAATCTCAAGTTAAAACTCAAACAAAAGATCTTGGAGAATTATTTGAATATAATATTTCAAATCCAGTAACAATTAAAAGAAAGCAATCAGCTTTAGTTCCAATTCTTACGGAATCGATTAAGGCGAAGAGAATTTTACTTTATAATAAGAATGAGCATGATAAAAATCCTAATGCTTGTTTAGAAATTACAAATAATACTAATCTAACATTAGAAAGAGGGCCAGTAACAATTATATACGATGATAATCTTGCTGGTGAAGCAATAATCCCCTTTTTAAACAAGAATGATACAAGATTATTGAATTATGCTATAGAACAAGCAGTTATAATAAACCATGAGCAGGAATCAGAGAACTTAAATGTACATAAAGTAACTTTTGAAAGTGGTTATTCTTATGAATACTATTATACTAACACCATGACCACTTATAAAATAAATAATAAAACTGATGAAGAAAAGGAATTATATCTTGATCATCCTAAGACTTATGATTTTAAAATAATAGAAAAACCTGTCGAACCAGAAGAAACTCCTAATTATTGGCGATTTAAAATATCTTTAAAACCTAAGGATACGATTTCTTTCAAATTAAAAGAACAAAGAGAAAATTATTCTAGTGCATATTTGTGGAACTATAGTAGGGACGATTTATTAAAGCGAGTTAGTTTTTATGTCAAAAAGAAGTTTATCGAAACAGATCTAGAAAATCGTTTGAAAGAGATTGCAGAATTGATACAAACTCTTAATGAATTAAGAGCTAAACAAGAAAAATTGAATGAAGAGAGAAATAGTATGACTAATGAACAATCTCGCCTAAGAGAGAATATTTCTGTTCTAGGTGAGGATAGTCAATCAATCTCGTTAAAAGAACGATATATAAAAAAGTTAAGTGATCAAGAGAGCAGATTTGAGGAAATCAAAAAAGAACTTAAAGAATTGGACAAAAAGATAAAGGATCTAAATAGAACAATTGAAGAAAATATGAATTCTCTTTCAAATCCTTAATTTTAATAAAATTTTATACTTTTTATTTTATTATGCAAAAACAAGTCGAAATCCCACGATTCAGAAGTTTTTTATATCGTAGTGCTTGGCTTTATAATGCAATTACTAGGAGATTCTATAATCAAGATACTAAATTTCTCACAATTGCCTTACTAATTGGAAAAGGTCCAAAAACGGTTTTAGATATGCCTTGTGGTACCGGATATTTAATGCGTTTTTTACATCCCGCAATAGTATATGAAGGTGTCGATTTAAATCGTCGATTCCTAAAACGCATAAAAAATAAGGAACTCAAAAAAAGAAACATTAAATTAAGAAAGATAATACTATATCAAAAAGATATATTCGACTTTAAAGATTATAAAGGCGAAAAAAAAGATGTTATCATTATTAGTGATATTTTACATCATATTTACCCAAAACATATAGAGTTAATTAATATAGCTAAAAGAATCTCACACAAGGTTATAATTTGTGAACCTTACACAGTTAAACCTAAAGAAATTTATGCTCAGGATAAGATTTTAAGGATTGTCATTTTTTTTGGTAAATTTCTACCAAAGGCAATATTCAAAATAGTTGATTTCTTCTTTTTAGATAACGATGGTATTAATTCTTTCCAAAATAGATCACAATGGAATCATAATAAAAACAGCCTTAAACAGCTATTTGAAACTTTGGGATTTAATAAGATCTATAGACTTTTTGATGAATATATCGGCATTTGGGAACGTCAAAATATAATAGAGATGTGAATAGAGTGAAAGTCACCTTATCATTATGGGATACTGGAGGACAAGAACGGTTTGACTTTTTTAAAACCGATTTTTTTAAGGGAGCCGCTGTTCTAGGTTTGGTTTTTGATTTAAGTCGTCCAGATACCTTTTATAAATTAGATGACTATTTTAGTGAAATCCGAGAAAGATCTGGAAATATTCCGATTTTTTTAATAGGAAATAAAAATGATCTAAAACAAGACATTGGAGAAACAATACCAAGAGAAAAAATAATCCAAAAAGTGAATCAATATTATTTATTTGAATATATCGAAACATCTGCTTTAGATGATCAAAATGTAGAAAAATTGTTTTATAGATTTGCACTCACGGCTTTGCTCGATTTTAAACCTAGACTGGGAGAAGTTGTAGATTCTACTCACTTTAGGTTTAAAGTGCTACTCGCTGGAGCAGCAGCAGTAGGGAAATCTTCCCTGATAAGAACATTTACTAAAAAAAGTTTTGAGCAAGATTATAAATTAACAGTTGGATTAGACTTTATGATACAGGATCTTGAAATTCTTGAAGACGATATCCCATATGAGACTCAAGAATTAATAAAAAAATCATTGAAGAGCTACAAAAAATTTGTAAAAAAATATCGAAAAAGAGAAGAAATTGCTGAAATGCTCGAAATTTTAAAAGAGGTGTAAAAATTTTTATCCTAAATATATTAAATAAAATGAGTCTGACTTGCTATCATATCTGCTTCATGTACTAAATTTGCTAGTTCATTCATATCTATAGGATAATATTTACTCCATTGCCCATGGTGAAATATTATCGCTTTGCAAATATCATCATCATAGAACAAGAGATCCTTGTTTTTTCTAAGGATTGCTATTGTCTCCTCAACATGGCGATGCCGCCCTTCATAATTGAATTTTTGTACAATTATATCGTGTATTCTATCTAATTCTTCACGTTCTACAATAATCTTCGATGATTTCTCCTTATTTATATAAGAATAATAGGATATTTTACCAAAATCATGATATATTGCTGTTAATACCGCTTTTTTAACATCCACATGATAATTCCTGGAATTATATAACTTATAAGTATAATTTGTTACCAATAAGATATGGTCAAAAAGCCCACCTGCGTACCCACCATGAAATCCTCTTAAAGCTGCTGGCAATTTTTTTGCTTCTATCAATATATCCTTTAAAAGTTTTCTTGCTGAACTAGAAAGATCCACAAAATCAAAAAAAAAATCAAATCCCTTGTAATCAAAATTTAACTCGTTTTCAAGATCTTTATTTATAAAATGATTAAAATCTAAAAAATCAATATGATTAGTCTGAGAAAGCTTAACTTTCTTTTCATTGAATTCATTTAATAATCTGCGCGCTAAGGCTGAATCCTTTATATGTAGAACGTTGAAAAATTTCACAATATGCTTGCAAAATTTATTATTTAGTTTTTTTCTTGCTAAATAATCTGGACAATCATGCTCAATAAAATTATATGAAGTCTTCTGAGAAATATCAAAATTAAGTTTATATGGAATTATCTCATTTCCTTGTACTTCGGCTTTAATTAGTCCATTTTCTTTATCAATTTTAAGAATTCTTATACAATCGTCTGAAATTGATTCTGCTCGTTCTAAAGTTTTTTTATCACTAAAAAGTTTAAGCTTCTCTTCAAAGTTGTATTGATTAACCATATTTTTTAAAAATAGTTCTGAAAAATATTTAAAACATTAGTCTCATATTAATTTAAGTTTTTAAACCAAAAAAAATTAAATAATCCTATCCTTATTAGTTTAAAAAAAGAAAGGTGTGAAATTTGAGTATTGAAGAATTACAAAACGAAGTCGATAAATTATTAGAAGAAATGGATGAATTACAAGAGGT
>JBHLRA010000111.1:0-10096 GCA_048883045.1 Candidatus Thorarchaeota archaeon
TATCTAAAAAAGAGTATAGTTTTTATATCGAAAAAGCGGGTAGCTCATTTACTTTTATAAATTCATTGATTTTTCTAATAATACTTCTAGTAATGTATCATAACTCTGCAGAACTATCTCTATTTGTGAATGTTATTAACTTTTATACATATTTTTATCTGTTTTATTATTTATATAGAATTTCTTCAAAAATTTGGATAAAGTTACATCTTAAGGATAATCAAAAATACTTCCCCGGAGTATTTCCATTTTATTTCACTATTTTTGAACATGATATCACTGAGGATGGATTATCATTATGTATTGAAAAAAAGTCACATTTTTTAACATCCAAGGTAATATACAAAAATCAATCTATTTTGGAACCAGAAGAAATGAATGTTTTTAAAAAATCGATTGAACTATGTAATAAGCATTATTATTATGCAAAATGGACAATTTTACCAATATTCATTCGAGAGAATGGCTTATTTTCTGTGAGATTTTTCTTTTTAGAGACGATGGTACATCGGAGGACTCATTATATTCAATATAATTTTGATAAATATACTCAGCAATATATCGATTCCAATCAGGGTTATGGACATTTAGAATGTTAATCAATTATATTTATTATACGTATTTAATTAAACAAGACAAAGGTTTTAATAGAAACATATATTTTGATTCATATTCATTTTCTTTGGTTTGATAATTATCTTATGTGAATAAACTTATGTTTGGATATAAACAAGAGAAATATTAGTGATATAAGTAAATGAAAGATCGGGGAGAGACAAGTTTTTCTAAATTACCTAAGTTTGCAGCAAAAATATACAATAAAATGATGCAACTCACTCCAATGAAACATCAAAGAAATCAAATAGCTAAAGAATTATTAAAACATATAGATGAAGGGAGATTGCTAGATATTGGGACAGGTCACGGGATGTTACTATTAGAAATACATAGAATTAATCCGAATATTGAATTGTATGGTTATGATATATCAGAACAAATGATTAATATCGCAAAGGATAACTTAAAAGATATCAATGTTAATTTAGAGCAAGGAAATATAAAAGAGACGACATTTAATGATGATTTTTTTGATCTGATAACATGTACAGGAAGTTTTTATCTTTGGAATAATCCTATAGATTCTTTAAATGAAATCCATCGAATATTAAAACCCGGTAGGATTTGTCTATTATTTGAATCTCATAAAGATTATAATGAGAAAGAATTGAAAGAAAGAATAAAATCAAACCTTCAAAATGAAAGCTTTTTCAACAGAAAAATTGTTCCTAATTTCTTAAACAAACAACTAAAAATGACTTATACAATAGATAAATTAAGAGAAATTATAAGTAAGTCATTATTTAATGCCAGCTATTCCATTAATAAAATAACCTTAGCAAATTTACCGATCTGGTTAAAAATTGAACTGAAAAAAAATAATTAGGTGAAAATGATTGAAATTAAAAGGATTTGATAAGTTTCGCGAAAAGATACCTGGATTTTCAGGAAAGAAAATAATTTTTCTTCCCCTTTATTTACTTTCTATATTGATTGTTAGTTTATTAATTCAAATCTACTTTGATATCTTACCAACTATGTTACCCACAAATGGATTATTAGGATTTGTTCTTCCATGGTTTCCTGTTTTTGGAGTTCTAATAATGGGTATAATAGCAATATTCTTAGTATATCAAATGTGGTTTCACCGAGATCGCTTGAAAGCGAAATATGGACAATTATCTTACCAAAAAGTATTTCTTGCGGGATTTGGGGGTGTGGTAGTCATATTTAGTATAGTAATTCATAATTACATTGCTTTTTATATGTGGAATATTGGATTCTGGTCTCATTTTCCCTATTCTATTCTTATAACTACCTTGAGTTCATATATTCCTCCAATGGTCTTATTTTTTGGATATTTACGTTTGATTTGTGGAATATTCTTGGGATTCTTGGGGCTGTTAATGTCTGTTAGAGCTTTATTTACATTTGGTTTTGATTATATGACTGTAATATATTTATACTTTCCTGAGGAAAGTGAACTACAAGATAATAAAATATATTCCGCTTTACGTCATCCAGCTTATGCTGGAGCTCTCATTATCTGTTTAGGAGGTGCAATTCTCCAATTAACACTTTATTCAATTATATTTTTCTTTATATTATATGTTGGAATGCTTATTCATATTCATTTTGTAGAAGAAAAAGAATTGATTAATCGATTTGGAGATTCATACAAGGAATATAGAAAAAAGGTTCCAGCTTTTTTTGTACACCCAAAAAACTGGGGGCAATTTTTTAAATTTATTCTTGGAAAAGCGTAGAATATGTTCTAATTTAATATTATTATCTTTTTAATACCAAATTTAAAGAAAGGAATTATAAATTAGAATAATTAAGAACAAAAAGGAAAAAATATAAAGTAGTGATATTGACATGTGGAGCTTATTTTTAGGATTTCTAGTAATCTTTTTAATTAGCTTAGTTAGTTTAATTGGATTGTTCATGATCTCCTTAAAGGAAAAAACATTAGACAGAATCTTATTTATACTAGTAGCTTTTGCTACGGGGACGATATTTGCTACTGCTTTATTCGATTTAATCCCTGAATCACTTCACCATGCGGAAGAACTCAATGCTGGGGGGATGGTAATACAAGAAAGTCTGGTATTTATATATATTATTTTAGGTTTTGTGATTTTTTTTATTCTGGAAAGATTTATTTATTGGTTCCATGGACATGCCCATGAGCAGGAAAACCAAATGGTCTGTTATGAAAGTATAACTGAAAGAAAAGCTAACCCTCTCACAAAAGATCCAAATATTAAGACTTTTGTATATTTGAACTTGATAGGGGATGGAATGCATAATTTTTTAGATGGGGTCGTTATATTAGTTTCTTTTCTACAGGGAATCAATAGCGGGATTGTTATTACTCTTGCTGTATTTTTTCATGAACTCCCGCAAGAGATTGGGGATTTTGGAATTCTCGTATATGGAGGATTCACAAAAAAAAAAGCATTGATTTATAACTTTTTAAGTGGTATAGTCGCAATTTTAGGAGGTGTTGTTACTCTATTCCTAACTTCCCTACTCGAAACATTTAACCTTTTTATATTAGCTTTTTCTGGAGGTGGATTTTTATATCTAGCTTGTGTAGAGCTCATGCCTGAATTAATAGAAGAGAAAAATTTAAAAAAATCGCTGACTCAAGCCTTTATTTTCATTGCGGGGATCATTCTCATTATATCTTTGATAATTCTCTTACCTCATGAGTAACTAATATAAAGAGATGTTATTCTTTTGTTTAAGTTTATGCTATAAAAAACCTAAGATTTTAAGTAGACATTTACTTCCCATTTCATTTTTTGAATTAATTTTAAAATTTTCAAAACATTTCTATCTTCAATTCTACATCATTTCATTAAAAGCGAAAAAGATTGGTTATAATCGCAACGATAAATTTTGTTATAATGTTAAGCACTTTTTTTGTAATGGGATATACATATACTGTCAGTATCCAACCTATGAAGCGTTCTGAAAAGTATGGTGATAAAGCTTGGGCAGATTGTAAAAAATTCCGTTCATTTGGAGGATTAGCTGAGTTTATTTCTATAGGTAATTTGATCGTATGGATTTGGTTTCCACTCCCTGTAGTAAATGAGTGGATTATCTGCTCAAATATCTGGATAGGGATCATTATAGGGTTCTGTATCTTGATACCAGGTGCCTATCTTCTGATAAGAGGAGCAAAAGATGCTGGATCTGAAACCTTAAGCCCTTCTAAAGAAACTGAAATGTATGGAGGTATTTATAACTATATCAGACATCCCCAAACTCTTGGTGAATTTCCAATGTTTCCTGCTCTAGGCTTTATTATCAATTCTTGGTTTTTGGTAATAATCTCATCAATCTTTATCATTATATATACTCCAATTATGATTCATTATGAAGAAAAAGATTTAGTAAAAAGATTTGGAGAAAAATATATAGAATACAAAAAAAGAACTGGCGCAATAATTCCAAAATTACTAAAAAAGTCAAATAATTAAATTATAAATTAGTATGAGAGAATTAACGATTAGAAAAAATAAGTGGCTATTTGCAGCTTCGATTTGCATGTTGTGTTATTCTATTCTAGAACTATCAGATAGTATTATAATTATCCTGATGGCTCTAAATTTAATACCAAACCTATATTTAATCTTTGAGTTTAATGTTCCTATAATACAGCAATTATTAGAATCTCAACCTCTAACATTGGCACCAATTTTCTGGGCCTTTACCTTAATGCGAGTTATTTCCACAATAGGCCTTTTTAGGAATCTATTATGGGGGTTATATATTGGAATGATCAGTCTTATTTTAACAATGATACTCACAGTTTTATTTCTGCCTTTTGGAAGTTTTGAACTTTTTGCATGTAGCATAATCCTAATCCTATTAGTAGTTGGATATTTTCCAAATAAACCAATCATAAATAATTAAAGAATAAATAGTATTGATAAAATTGAAAAAAAATTTTAACCCAAATTTTAAGTTTATCGAACAAGAAATTAGAAAAAAAACATTCGGGATATTAAGTACGATTGACCAAAATGGAAAATCTCATTCAACTGGAATAATATACAGCGTATCATCACCAGAAACTAAATTCTCATTATATATCTTAACTGAGAATAATTATAAAAAAGTTCAAAATATCAAAAATAATAATTCAGTATCATTTGTTATTCCTTTTCCACACCATCTACTCAGGTTTGTTCCTTCTTCTTGCATTCAATTTCAAGGAATTGGCGAAATTCTTCCTTTTACCAATAAAGAAGCTCAGAATACTTTCGAGGGGGGTTCAAAGATTCTAAAAATGAATATTCAACAAGCACGAAAATTGAATCCAAAGCAACAAAAAGCAGTATTTATAAAGATAAAACCTAATAGCAAGTTATTTTGTTATGGATTGGGATATAGCCTTATGAGACTAAGAAAAAATATTGAAATTGGGAGCTATTCTGTTATTATCCCTTCAGAGAGATTAGGATGATTAATCTTAGTAATTCAATAATTATTCTATTTCAAGACAATGAACTAGACATCGTTTAATGCAAGCGTTGCAATTTATACAATTCTCAGGATTATGTAATTCCACTTTTTTATCATTCATTTTAAATTCATAGAGATTTCTAGGACACACATCAATACAAACCTTACATCCAATACATTTTTCACGTTCTAATCTAATATCCCCATAAGGTTGTAATTTTATTTTCATTCCCATAAATTTCATTTCTTTTTTGCCTTTTTCCCAATTTTTTTTACCTAGTTCACTCTTATATATTGGAGTTAATCCATGAAAATCTTCTATTAAGATAAGAGAGATAACTATAGAAATAACAAAATTCCAAATTAAATAAAATAGGTTGGGAAAAATGAAAATATTGAAAATAATAATTAGAATAATTATGAAAGCTTCATATAGTAATACCTTAGGTCTTCCTGTCTTTGTTTTAATATTCGGCAAAATAATAAGAGCACCATAAATGTTTATTGCTATAATTACCACACTATTAAAAAAGAGAAGGATATCGAATTTAGCTATAATTATTGTATAAATACAAAAAACCAATGCAAATATTATTAATATAGTAAAGAAGTACATATTAGCCATTTCACTTCTCTTTGAGATCGTAAATTTTACTTCACGCATTTGTTCAGTTTTATTAAAATCAGACTTTACATAAGTTTGAATGTCTTTTGCGTAAACAGGACCGAATTCAACATTCCATCCTAATTCTTTCTTAATTATCAATGGATCAATTCCAGGAGCACTAAGTTGTGGTAGAATCAACCTTCGATGGCTCACAAGTTCATTTATTCCACTTGTTTTTATTATTGAAATTACAGAATCTGTATTAAAATCATCTCCACAAGCTCCACACCATACATTTATCCCTTTAGAAGGAGCGATTAATAAATAACAATCAATTCCCTTTAGCGCTTTTATCACTCTTTTCACGGTTATATTAAAATTACAAGTTAGAAACACTAAACTATCTTTATTCGGATTTCCAACTTTTATTAGATCTGGTTCCGTAGAAAATCCAATCCATCTGAAAAAATATCCTCCAAATAACTTCAATGCATTTTTTAAACTCATTTCTTTTTATCAACTCTCTTTTTTATCCTAAATAGTTTTAAAGTATCTAATAGGTAGTTCTTTTCGTTAATTATCTCAAATCTATGCTTTTTTAATCTCTCTTCAAAATTATTTAAAGCTTTTGTAGTTAATTGAGATTTTAAGAAAGTTAGAATTGCAAGAGGACCTCTTATAATGAAATAAAGGACCTTTTTCCATAGTACTTTAGGTTTTACTTCATCCACCAGAATAAATTCACCAGTTTCCTTTAAAATTCGATAAATTTGATCCAAAGTAAAATCTTGTTCCTTTTCATATAATTCACTAAACAATAACATAGCAGTAACTTTATCATATGAATTATTTTTAAATTCTTTATCTAAATTGATAATTGGCATTCTTTTTATGTCAATTTGCTCTGACAAATTACTTTCTTTTATATTTCTTCTTGCGACAATTAACATTTTTTCAGAATAATCTATACCTGTAACATTTAAACCTTTATTAGCAGCTAAAATGGCAAAAGTGCCAGTACCCATTCCAATGTCCAAGAGGTTTTCTCCTTCGTTTAAGTAATTATCTACGATATATTGCTTAATTTTAGAATATTTACCTAATGTTAGAGTATTAATCCCTTTATCATACCTTTCAGCCTTATTCTCTAAAGATTTCATATAGACATAAGACATAATTAGACATAGGAACAGACTTTATTTATTACTTAATCTTAATTTTTATTAGGGTACCAAAAGAAATCGTTAATAAGTTTCTTGATAAAAATCCCATAATGAAAAAAACATGGGAAACAAAAAATTAAATCTTTAAAGTAAACAATAAAAATTACTTTTTCAATTTAAAGATAGAAGTTAAACTAGCTAAATGTGAAAGATCGGTTTTGTCAAGATCATCTTTTTTGCGATTCCAACCAAAAAGCATTTTAGCAGCTTTTTCAAATTTTGTAATATACCATTTTAATATATCAATTTTTTGATTAATATCAGAAATACTCTCAATTTCAGGTTTGAATTTGTGAAATCCACGCATGACTAAAACAGATTCCTGATATGCGCGTAGATTCTTAACCCAAGTTGCATTTTCACCTCTAGCTGCAAATATTATAATATCGCCCTCATACTTTCTATATTCTAAAGGAGTTCTTCGCTTTTTTCCCGTCTTCCATCCTTTTGTAATTAAGATTAAGAATATTTTCCCAAAACCTAAGAGTGGCAACAATTTGATTCTATATAATGGAACCATTAGATATTTATTTATTTTTTTCCATCTTTTTAATGTTTTTTGCTTAGATGGTTCATTCTGATAATGAAAGTTAAACATTACAGATCCTTTTCGTGGTAACTGTTCATTATCTACTTTAATTTCATTTGAATTAGACATTATAACTATATTAAGAATTTTATTAATTAAGAATTTCAAATGATTTAATTTTATAAATATATAATTATTATGAATTAGAGAGAATAGTTAGAATTAAGAACATGCAACTTTTCCCTTAATTTTATCTTAATTAGAAATTTTTAATTTTCTTCTAATAATTATTATGTTTATTTAACTCAGATTAAAATGTTGATTACATAATATAAATATTAAAAATTTAAACTCCTCTACCTTTTTAATAATAGAAGATACTAATTTTCAAATAGGAAAATCTAATTTAGAGAGAGAAGAGTTTGGTCAGACCCCCGACAGAAAAAAATATTTGTCTTCGCTGTAAAGGTGCTCGATTATTATGTGGGAAGAAAACATGTCCAATCTTACTTAAAAAGTCTGTAATGAAATCTTTAGTTCCCTTTGAATTAGAAAAAACAAGAAGAGATGTAGAAATATTTGGAGCCAGTCCACCAGGATTTTTTGTTGGTCGATTTAATTATCCAAATGTATACTTAGGTCCATTAATACCGTTTCAAGAGTTCGAAACAGGCCTTGATATTTCAGATTATCATATTTTAGATGCCCCTGAGCTCTGGTTTGGTAAGAAAATGGTAGATGTTATTCGTTATAGGAGTAGTTTAGTAAGGAGTAATTTTAAAACAAATGTTTTCATTGGGCGAAAGTCAAGAAAAAGCACACCTTCATTAAAAACTCAAAAACTACTAGATACTTCTCAAGAATTATCAATGGCTGCAAGACCTGTAGATACTGAAACAAAATTAGAAAGAATGAATCTTAGAATAATGATGGATAACCATGCTTTACCTATGGGACCTTCTGGAACAACAGAAAAAATTAAGATAACTGAAAATACAAAAGTTCATCCTCAAGTCGATTACTGTGTCTCTGATACAGACTTAAAAGCAGCTGAAGCTGTCTCAGAAAATCTTTATTTTAAAGGACATGTTCCAGAATCGACAATTAAAAGAGTATTCTCAGCAGGACTATTAGGGGAGAAAAATAGACGAAGACTCGTTCCTACTAGATGGACAATCACAGCAGTAGATGATATAATTTCAAAAGCTTTAATAAAGGAAATTAAAAAATTTCCAGAAATAAACGATTATCAGATCTTCGAAGCAACATATCTCGACAACCATTTCAAAATTCTATTATTTCCTGGTAAATTCTTATATGAAATGAACGAAGTGTGGGCACCAAATACATTGTGGAATATCTCTCTTGACGGAAGAAATCGTAACTTAAAACCACAAATAATGACGGATTTTGAATTTTACAATGGAAGAAAATCCTATGCAAGTAATATAACTGGTGCTTATTATGCTGCAAGAAAATCGGTTTGTGAGTATCTCTATAAGATAAGAAGACAAGCGAGAGTCTTAATTTTTAGAGAAGTTTCTGGAGGATATGTTGTACCATTGGGAGTTTGGGTAATAAGAGAAACTGTTAATAACGCTATGTTTACTACTGATCCAATTAAATTGGATAACTTTAACGATTCTCTAAAAAAGATGGCAGAAGGGTTTATGGTAGATTATAAATATTGGAAAAAAAGTAGTAAAATAATCAACTTTATCAAGACTCAAAAGACATTAGATAGTTTTATATAAATTTTCTTATTACAATAGTATATTGTTTTTCAAAATCGTTAATTTTTAAATTTTTTAATAGAAGGCTATGATTTTATGATTATTGATATGCATGTTCATCCATTTTGTAAAGAGGCTAACTGGGGAGATGATCTGGAAAAAACAGCAGATAAACTGCTTGGATCAAATAAGAGAGGTCGAAGGGCAATGTACAAATTTTTTAAAGTATTTAATTCAAAAATCTCTATAGATGATTATGTCTCAACGATGAAAAAATATGGGATTGACAAAGCAGTAATAGTTTCCTTAAATTTAAAAAGTGCTTATGGTGAATGTATTGTCACAAATGAAGATTTGGCAAATTTCGTGGAAAAGTACCCAAAAAATTTTATAGGATTCGCTTGTATCGATGTGCCTGCTCCTGATGCAGTTAACCAACTTGAATACGCTATTACATCACTTGACCTTAAAGGAGTAAAGTTGGTCCCACCCTTACAAAAGTTTGATATTTCTGATAAGAAATATGATCCCTTGTGGCAAAAAATGCTTGATTTCAACATCCCTTTATGGACTCATACAGCAGATCAAAAATCTATTCTTGGAGCAATATCCAAATTTGGACATCCAATGCTTATAGATGAATTAGCTAGAAGATATCAAGACTTGACAATTATAATGGGACATATGGGGTTTCCTTGGGTTTGGGAAGCTGTTTCAGTTGCAACTAGACATCCTAATGTATTTATTGATATAGCAAATCGTCCAATATGCTACAGATACTTTCCTTGGGATTATTTTGTTGTTGAAAGGTATGAGCATAAACTTTTATATGGAAGTGACCACCCTATGATTAATTGGAATGAGACAATTCCCGCTGTACAAAATCTACCAATTTCGGATGGATTTAGAGAAAAAATTTTTTATAAAAACGCAAAGAAACTATTAAAACTTTAAATTGCCTAAA
>JBHLRA010000112.1:0-4684 GCA_048883045.1 Candidatus Thorarchaeota archaeon
AATAAATTCAAATTTTTCAAATTTAGTCTTGGTTTCTTTAGGTAGATCATCATATACTATTCCATTCATTATTAGTTTTGTTTCTTCTTCACTAAATTCTGGTCCTTTTTCAGTCCAATTTATAACTTTCTTATTAGCAGGACATACTTTTTGACAATGCAAGCACCCAACTAAACAGTTGTGCCATTTTGGATCAATCCATTCTGGAAAAGGAATATCGCCAGGGTGTTCATTATGATATGTAATACATCGTTCAACTCGAAGAAGAAAACGATCGGTTGGAATCGCTCCTGTAGGACATTTTTTTGTACATGCAGAACATTTTTCACATATATTCATCATTCGTAAATCTCTCCAATTATCCTCCTCTGTTGGAAAATCGGAATATAAAGTTGTTAACCTATGAAAACTACCCAATCCCTCAACATATGTGATATTATTTCTACCATAATCAGCTAATCCACATCGCACAGCCAAAGTTTTTTGTGGAAGACGAGCATAGGCAACATTATAACCTCCTGGTTTTAAAATTTCACCAACAAACTCGATCATCTCGTTTATTACTTTAAGAGAATATAAATAAGTAGGAGGGATAAGTAAAGAGATCTTTTTATTATTCCAGTGAAAAATTGACTCAAACGGGGGTACTGGAGTTGATATAATAAAAAGTGAGTTTATTTCAGAAAATTCTACTTCTGGTTCAAATTCAAAATATGATTTATATTCATCATAAAATTCTGGATCTAGTAGCTTTTGTTTATGATATTGTGTAACAGATTTTTGTAGTTCTGGAATATGCTTTGCAGACACAATTTTTCCTTTATAACCTTGTATTTCTAGATTTTTATAAAATTCCTGTGCAAAATTTATTTCATTTGTCATAGACAACACTCCCTTAAATAAGGATAATATTTCTTTTTAAATTATATAAAATATGATTGGTTTACCGTAATATTGTGAATCATTCACCTATGTTTATAATGTAATTCGAGGATCCTCCTTTATTGTATAAAATGCAATAAGAGATTCCATATTTTTTATGCCTGGCATTTTACTGATTTTTTTGGTGAGATCATGCAATGCTAGATTATCCTTAACCTTTACTTTCAGCAAAATATCCCATTCACCTGCAATTTCATGAACTTCCATAATATCATTATTTTTCGCTACCTCTGCCGCAAAATCGCAGCAATCTGTTTCTATTTTGAGACTTATTTTAATCCAAGCTGTTGTAGGTTTACCTACTTTTTCAGGAGAGACTAATGGAACTATACCAGTTATAATCTCATCCTTTTTCATCTGCTTGATTCTTGAAAAAACTGTTGATGGGGATTCTCCAACTTTCAGTGCTAATTTTCTATAGGTTATATTAGCATCTTTTTGGTATTCTTTTAATATAGTTTTATTTAGGTCATCAATCATTTTTCTTTTGTTTATTTTTTGTATTAATTACTAGATATCATTCATAATATATAAATTTTATTGGACTTTATGCAAAAGATTTATATATTCTTGAACAATATACAAAATCATAAAAAAAACAAAAAAAAAATATTAAATCAAAATTAATGTTAGAAAATTATTTTACTTCAGGTTATTGGAGAACTTATAAAATGACAGAGATAGAGAAGGAGTTATTAGCTCCATGTGGTTTGTATTGTGGAGTATGTAGAATTTACCAAGCTCATAAGGATGATGATTTAGAATTTAAAAAAGAAATATTACCAACACTTAATGATATTGGAGCAAAAACTGTAGAAGATATATCTTGTACAGGATGCTTATCCGATGGTGATGTATTTTATTTCTGTCAATCATGTCCTATTAAAGATTGTATAAAAAGTAAAAAAATTGAAGGTTGTTATCAATGTGATGGTTTTCCATGTGAGATTATCTCAGACTGGTCAGATCCCTTAGATAAAAAAGTGATGCTCCGTGCTATTCCTGCATGGAGAGAGTTAGGCACAAAAAAATGGGTTAAGGCAGAGGAAAACAGATATAAATGTCCAAAATGTGGAAATCAGTTATACCATGGAGCAGTAAAATGTAGAAAATGTGGAACTGAAGTAGATTTAGATTAATTGCTATAAAAAACGAAAAATAATAAAGAAATATATCGTATTCTTTTTTTCCTAGTCTTAATTATTGATACTTATTCTCGTTTTAAATTATTGCTATAACAAATTGCTGAATCTGGTGGAACTTCCCTTTGAAGCATTTTAAACGCCCTTCTTGAAGATGAGAAAGTTTTTGCGTTATACTTTTTCACTAATTCTATAAGTTCTTCATCAAATACTCTTACAAATACTCGAATGAAAGGGTAGCGTAGATGTATTTTAGCCGTCAAGTAGAGTAATTCATCAAATTCTGAATCTCGTTTCCAACAAATAAATACCTGTGAAACATTCTCCATATTGACATGAGCACGCAAATCACTTAAAAAGCGAGCAAACTCATTGATTATGTGTAGTCTTTCATTTACTACAAACTCGATACCATCATGTTCATCATCAAAAAGATAAACCTCACGTTCGGGTTGGGTAGAGATATGGTAAGCAATTCGATGAGTGAGACTGTCGCGACCGATCACAATAGCATTTCCGGTCTTGTCTGTCGTCCATTTTTCAATACTTTCCATTGTCCATTTTGATGTGGAAAAAGGATTTGCATTTAATGGCGGGGCTCTGAGATATTCTTGTACATGATCTTCAAAAGCTCGGACATAAATAGGAACATTTGGATTCATTTTACGTATCTTTTCCGTACAAATTATTGCAACTCTAACATCTCCGACATTGATAAAAACTTCCTTCGCTTGTTCAATATTTGCGAGTTTAAGGTTCGTTATTTCAGTGGCATCACCGATTACAATTGGGTGACCCGCATTAATAAGATCTTCTACTGCCTCTTCATCATCTTCAATAAGACAGAAAGGTCTTTTGCATTCGAGACAGGATTCAATTATTCTTTTAGTCAGATGATGGTACCCAATTATTACAGTATGATTTTTCTTATGGCCGGCAAGAATTCTACTTGTTATGACGGGATTATACTTTTCCAGTAACTCTCCAATGATAAAACCAAAAACAATTACTTCTAATAATATCGGCCAGAGTAAAGCATATAAATTCGCAAAATCTCCTGCATCTGCTGGAGAACGCACAGTTAAGGAGTATAAGAAAATGATCCCTATATTTTGACCAGATTCAGTAATGAGAAAGAATAAAAATCCACAAAACCAAAATAAAAAGAGAAACACAAACGCTAATTTGTATTGTTTGAGCTTGAGTCGGAATTCAATGAAAAAGTTTACTAATTTCATAACTTAAGATAAAACACTCTTGTATAAAAAAGATTTGATCCATTAATATAGTTTAATGAGAGTTATCAGTTTCTACAGTGACTTCTCCGTCAATTTCAAGTAATTTAGAACCACATTCTTCACAATAAACAGGTATTCCTCCTAATATTTTTCTAACAAGTTCTACTGGCAAATTTTCTTGACATTCAGGACAACTTTGTGGATTAATCGAATTTTCAAATTCAGACATAATAGAGGGAGTCATATCCTCATCCTCAGCAAAGATATCGACTTTTAAAACTGATAGTTGTTCATCTTTATTTCCAGTTAGAGTTAATAATAACCCAACAGAATGCTTACTAAAAGTACCCTCGGCATAACCTTTGATGAATCCTTCGAATTTTTCTTCTGATTCTTGCTTTTCTGCACCGATTATTGCAAAATTTTTCCTTTTCAAGAGATTAGATAATTTTTGATATAACTGATTAGCATTATATGGAATTGTAAATTCTTGTCCAACTTTTTTGAATGCAAGAAGATCTTTAGTGAGATTTTCAAATTCTTCATTCGACACTTCCTTTGGTCTTAATAATCCACAAATCATTCGAATCTCGTGCGGTTCTACATTGATGGTATCGATTTGGTCTTTTTCATTAATAAAATTTACTACTGCATGAACAGTTCCTTTGATACAGTCTTTTTTTGGCTTAAAAACGAAAGTAGGGCTTACAAATCCCCCAGCCTTTGAAATTTTATGAAATTTTGCACTATCCGGGGAAAATTGTGGATGTCCATCTACACGTGATAAAATTAAACTTTCCTCTGGATATGAAAGTATATTTATATTGATATTGGTAATATTAAAATTTCTGTTATTGATGACTTTGATCTTAAAGTGATACTCACCTCCCTCAATCTGTCCTCCTCTAAGTACACGGATATCTTGGGGGCTAATATCTGATTTAGTTGGAAGATTTATAGAATCAGAGCTTAATTCGCTTTGGGATGTGCTTGAAGTTTCAGATATTCCTTCTGTTTTGAGTACTTGAGGTTGTGGTTTAGGGGTAATAGTTGTACTAGGCATTTCAATAATATCCGTCTTTTCACCCCTAAGTAATTTGAATAAAGTTATTTTATTTTTTGACGCTGCTACCAAAAATATATTCTCTTCTTGTTCTGTAGAGATGCTATAGGTATCTAGACAATGTATTTTTACGTCTAATTTATGATTACCTATAATTTCTTTTTTTAAATTAATAGCATTTAGGAATCCGTTTTTGTTACCTACAATTAAGATTGGCTGGTTATATATATTACAAAATGTTAAGCATGTAGGTTGATGCTGTAAGTCAAAAACCAACTCTGAATCTAAATCGTTAATGA